>NZ_RZOL01000659.1:0-2001 GCF_004022985.1 Mesorhizobium sp. M7A.F.Ca.ET.027.02.1.1
GCTGGGACCGGGTCTTGAGTCCGGAGGCTATTACTGCCGTACCGATTGTAGGCGACCACGTGACGATGATGAGTGTTATGGAAAACCGCAAGGCTCTGGCCCGAGCTATTTCTACACCTTTAACCGGGGTTCTTGAAAAAGATTCCTAGCGAACTGCACCGAAGGTTCTGGCAGTCTGGGATCGCGACAATCGCCAAATGTCGGAGAGTTCTGGCTCGGTGATCCAAAGATGGGAAGCATATGTGGTCTGCCGCCGCTGCTGATCGACGACCGAGTCGGGCAATTTGATTTCAAGGCCAAGCTGCATTGGCTGAGCTTCTCATCCGAAAAGCTCAAAGGGACCAGATAGAATGGAGACTATCACCATTGATCAACAGAACATCCTCGTCGGCATCCGTCCAATAGAACCGGGCGACGAATCCACTTTGTACGATTCCGAAGTTACCTCGTTGGGACGCGCTGTTACCAAAGTTCGCCGCCAAAGCGGTGCTGCAAGAGTAGTCGCCAGAACACTCCTTGGGCAACTGGGATTCCCACAACTGCCGATCCCAAAGACGCGCTCTGGTGTTCCGATCTGGCCACCCGGCATCGTCGGATCTTTGGCGCACTACGATACCGTAGCAGCCGCCGCCATTGCAGGGACGAAAAGAATTGCGGCTCTCGGCATCGACATTGAGCCTAATGAACCTCTGCCGGAGAACCTGATCGAATTGATTGCCACCCCTAACGAACAACGCATGTACGATCTACATCTGCTCAAGCGGCGGGATCTCTTCGTTTTGAAGGAGGCAGTATATAAGGCGTATTTTCCACTGTACAATCAGTTCCTTGAATTCCAGGACGTGGAAATTGATATCTCTGCGCGAGTAGGACACGTGTCGAAGGCAAATTGCACGTTTTCTCTCGAGTTACTTATTTCCAACAATGTAATCGGCTTGGCGTATTCACGGCCGACATTCGGTGACCTTGCTCGGCCCCGTCCCGGAGGTGGGTGATCCGGCCGTTTTCGGGGACTTCCCCCCGGGGTGAAAATGGTCGATCTCGACCGTGCCATCGAGCATGTTTTCCCCCGCCGCCATCAGCCGCAGGGCGTGACCCATGCGCCAGGCTGCGGATTCCGACGTGAAGCCGGCCGCGATTCCAACCAAAGTGTCGTTTAATTGTAAGAATGCAGTCGTTTCGACCAGGATTTGCATCTAATTTGAGAATAGGGAAGTTCGGATTCTCAAATTAGATGCTATCGTATTGGCGAAAGACCGTGCATCCATTGAATTCCATAAGCCGTCTTCGAGAATACGAGGCCGATAAGGTGTTGACATTGATTGTCACATTAAATGCCAATGGCCGGGCTCGATTATCAAATTAAGTGTGCGTATTTCGCAAAAGCCGGACAGGGGTTCCGCTAATTCCCGGACAGTGGTTTCGCTAATGTCGGGACAGTCTGGCGGCGTCGGTCCTTGGGTGCCTTGTTGCGTTCATGGATGATTGATTTCGCCGTTTTCGGCGCCGGTCAAGAGGGGCGCGGCCTTTTGCTTTCGCATGCTGTCGCCCTGGAGCACGATGCGGTGGGCGTTGTGCACGATCCGGTCGAGAATGGCGTCGGCGACGGTGGGGTCTGCGATCAGGTCATGCCATCTGGCCACCGGGACCTGGGCGGTGATCAGGGTGGATTTGCGGCGATAGCGTTCCTCGACGATTTCGAACAGATGGAAGCGCTGCTGGTCGGTGAGGCTGTGGGTTCCGAAGTCATCGAGGATGAGCAGTTGCGCGCGGGTGAGTTTGTCGATGAGGCGTGGGAAGCGGCCATCGAGACGAGCGAGCGCCAAATCCTCGAACAGGCGCGGCACGCGCACATAGAGCACGGAATGATCGAGCCGTGCCGCTTGCCGGCCGAAGGCGCAGGCCAGCCACGACTTGCCGGTTCCGGTCTGGCCGGTGACGATCAGGTTCTCATGCGCTTTCAGCCATTCGCCCTGGGCGAGCGCCATGGTACTGCGCCGG
>NZ_RZOL01000065.1:0-21077 GCF_004022985.1 Mesorhizobium sp. M7A.F.Ca.ET.027.02.1.1
GTGCTGGAGCGGTTGGCGTCCGGCGAGGCACGCGCGCTGAAGGTGGCGGTGCCGATGCTTGGCCGCATCGCCAATTTCGACGATCTCGACCCGCTCAAGGCCGAACCGCAGGTCGAGGTGGTGTTCGTGCCGCCGGGAAAGCCTCTGCCGGCCGATGCCGGGCTGGTGGTCATTCCGGGCTCCAAGTCGACGATCGGCGATCTGCTGAAATTCCGCGAGAACGGCTGGGATCGCGACTTGCTGGCCCATCGCAAGCGCGGCGGCCATGTCGTTGGTATCTGCGGCGGCTTCCAGATGCTCGGCCGCACAGTGCGCGACCCTGACGGCATCGAAGGCAGCGTCATCGAAGCCGAAGGGCTCGGCCTGCTCGACGTCGAAACGGTGATGGAACCGGAAAAGACGGTGCGCAACGTCAGCGCCCGTTCGGTGCCGTTCGACTTGCCGCTCGAAGGCTACGAAATCCACCTCGGCCGCACCATCGGACCGGATACGCTGCGGCCTTCCGCTGTCATCAATGGTGTCGAGGACGGGGCGGTGTCGGCCGACGGCAAGGTGATCGGCACCTATATGCACGGCCTGTTTGGCGCCGACGGCTTTCGCGGGAGATTCCTCGAAAGCCTCGGCATCGAAGGCGGCGGCATCGACTACCGGGCCGAGGTCGAGCGGGCGCTGGACGAGGTCGCAGCCGAGCTGGAGACCCATCTCGACTGCGACGCGATCTTTGCGCTGGCTCGGTAATTCGCAGAGCGCCCGAGGTTGGCTCAGGCCTTTTCGCCCGCCTTCGGCCAGTAGGTGCCGAAGGACCAGACGTTGCCTTCCGGGTCGCGGCAGATGAACTCGCGGCTGCCATAGTCGCGGTTGGTCAATTCCTGGATGATCGTGGCGCCGGCGTTCCTGGCCTTGGCATAGGCGGCATCGGCATCGTCGACGGCAATGTAGATCGACTTGCCGCCGCCTGAGCCGGGTTCGCCGACCATCTTGCCGTAGTCGTCGTCGCGCACCGAGCCCAGCATGATCATCGAGGAGCCGAAGACCAGTTCGGCATGGTGTACGACATCGCCTTCGCCATAGCGGGCACGGACGCTGAAGCCGAAAGCCTCGCCCAGCCAGTCGATCATTCTTGCCGCGTTCTTGTAGCGCAAAGCGGGGTAGATGCGGGGCGCTTCAGTGGTGGTTGGCATGGGAACCTCCTTCGCTTGGGTTGCTCGACAAGCCACCCTGCTCGAAGGCCGTTCCAGGGTCTTGAAGAAATGTTACCTGACAGAGAGCGCGGTCGGCGTTTCGCCGGCGAGGTCGCGAAACTCGCGCACCAGATGCGCCTGGTCGGCATAGCCGCAATCGGCGGCGATGCCGGCCCAGTCGACGGTCGGTTGTCTCGACAGGCCGAGCGCCCGGTTGAAGCGGACGATGCGCGATAGCGTCTTGGGGCCGATGCCGATGGCGTTGGAAAAACTGCCGGCGAGATGCTTGCGGCTCCAGCCCAGCCTTTCGGCGATCGATCCAATGCGGGTCCGGCCGCCGGATGCGATGATGCGGTCATAGGCCCAGGCGATTTCAAGCGGCGTCTCGGCGGCATTCTCGAGACGGGCGGTGACGAAGGCTTCGGCCATGTCGAAACGCGTCGTCCAGTCCGGCGCGTTGCCAAGCTTTTCACGCAGCGCCAAGCCTTGCGCGCCAAGCACGTCGTCGAGGACGACCATGCTGTCGGCCAGTTCGCTCATCGGCAGGCGGAAGAAACGGCGTGCGCCAAGCGGCGTGAAGTTGACCTGGACGCAGCAGGCGCCGCCGAAGGATTCGATCACCACCGGTCCGGCAAAGAGGCCGGCGGCGAAACTGGCGAAGCGGTCATTGTCGCCGGGCGCCTTGCCGAGGCCGATGGCGAAGGGTTCAGCGAAGTTGAAGACCAGCGGCACGGTGAGGGACGCGTATTCGACGTTGCGCATATGGCCGGGCGTCATTTCGCGATAGCCGCAAATGTCCGACACAATGCCCTGAAGTCGAGGATCGGGCAGGCGCCGGCGCATCTCGAACCGCCCGGCGACGGACCGGTCCTGCTCTTGCTGGAGTTGCATCTCGACTGGCATCGGCCATCCTTGCGCCAAGTCAAATCTAGCAGACCCGGGGCCGGAATCAAAAGCGCCCGGCTTTTGGCCGGGCGCTCCTCGTCCCCACTTCAAGGGAAATGGTCAGGCGCCGCGCATCAGGCAGCCGCCGGCAAGCACGATGAAAGCAATAAGAACAATCCACACCGATGCGAGTGGAATGAACGCAAGAACGCCAAGCGCGGCGAGTGCGCCGATGATGGCGATAACAACGGAAATGATAAAAACGATCTGCGTAGGTGCGCTAAGATTCATGTGTGGCTCCTCCTACATGATTCGAACAGCGGCATTCTATCAGGGCGCGTGATCACACACCAATCAGGGCGCGCAGCGGGTTCGCCGGGTCGGCCAGCAGCTTCACAGCAAGCGCCAGGCACACGATCACCAGCAGCGGCTTGATCAGTTTCGCGCCGATGCGCATGGCCAGGCTGGCGCCGACGCGGGCGCCGATGAACTGGGCAACGCCCATCATCAGGCCGATCTTCCAGTAGACGACGCCGAAGGCCGCGAAGACGATGAAGCCGCCGATGTTGGAGGCGAAGTTGAGCAGCTTGGTATGCGCCGTCGCCTTGAGCACGCCATAGCCGGCAAGTGCCACGAAGGCCAGCATGTAGAAGGAGCCTGCACCCGGCCCGAACAGGCCGTCGTAGAAGCCGATCGCGGGTACCAGGATCAGTCCGAATAGGAAGGGCGACAGCCGCTCGGCGCGATCGATGTCGTTCATGTTGGGCTTGAACGCGAAGTAGAGCGCGATGGCGATCAGCACGATGGGCAGGGCAGCCCGCAGAATGTCACCCGGCACGATCGTCGCCAGCAAGGCGCCGATGGCGCTTCCGACAAGGGCCAGAAGCGCCGACGGCAATTGCCGGCGGAGGTCCACATGACCCTTCGATGCGTAGTGGATGGTCGCCGAGCACGCGCCGAACATGCCTTGCAGTTTGTTGGTGGCGAGCGCCTGGACCGGCGTGAAGCCGGCAAGCAGCAGCGCCGGCACGGTGATCAGCCCGCCGCCGCCGGCGATCGAATCGACAAAGCCCGCGGCAAAGGCGGCGAAGGCGAGCATGGCGACGGTCTGGATGCTAAGGTCGATCATCTGATGTATGGCGGTGTCCGGCCGGCTGAAATATCGGGCGTTCGACCACGGCCGCCCTGTTTGCGCAAGGTCGATTCCGCGCTACCTCTATCCAAGCGCATCGCGCTTGGATTTGTATTTGTGTGGTTAACCCGGAAAGAGGCTCCTGATGGCATTCGCATTGCTGGACCAGATACGTCAGATATTCGACGGCGACCCGGGTGTGCGCAAGGTGGCGGACGATCCGGTCCTGTCGGCGGAACTGCTGATGTTGTTTCGCATGATCCTGGCCGACGGGTCTGTCAGCGAGAGCGAGATGGTTGTCTTCCGGCGCATCTGCAAGGACGCCTTCGGCATTGCGGAAAGCAGCATCGACAGCGTCATCGAATATCTCAACGAGTTCGGCTACGAGACCAACGGCTCGCAGGCGATTGCACTGTTCCGCGACCTCGATGTCGAGCGGCGCCGGCAATTGGCCAAACATATGGCGGAGATCGCCAAGGCGGATTCGCAACTTGCCGAGAGCGAGATGCGCCTTCTGCGCCGCACGCTCGACCTGCTCGACATCAGCCCGGTCGATGTGGTGAAGCCGCAGGAGTGATTGGGCCGCCTTCTCTCCTGATCAGCCTTGCTCTCGCAACCGCTTCGCGATTGCCCGGTGCAAGTCAGGAGCGGCGGTGACAAGCGCCTTGGCAGCCTCGGACTGCGGGTGGTCGAGCACCTCGCTCGTCTTGCCGCGCTCGACGACCTTGCCGTCATGCATGACCAGCACCTCGTCCGTGATGGCGCGGGCGACGGTCAAATCATGGGTGATGAAGAGATAGGCGATGCCGAGCTTCTGGTTGAGCTCGGCGAACAAATCGAGGATTTGGGCGCGGATCGAGACGTCGAGCGCCGAGACCGGCTCGTCGGCGACGACCAGCTTGGGGCGGGTGATGATGGCGCGGGCGATCGACAGGCGCTGGCGCTGGCCGCCGGAAAATTCATGCGGGTATTTGTCCATGTCGCTGATGCCGAGGCCGACTTCGTGCAGCGCATGCGCCACCATTTCGCGGCGCTCGGTGCGTGTCGGCTGCTTCTCCAGCACATGCAGGGGTTCGGCGACCAGTTTTTCGACCTTCTGACGCGGGTCGAAGGATCCGTAGGGATCCTGGAAGACGACCTGCATGTCACGGCGAGCCGGCTTCAGCTCGGCTTCGCTCTTGCCGGTGATGGTCTCGCCGCGAAACCGGATCGAGCCCGATGTCGGCCGATCCAGCGCCAGGATCATGCGGGCGAGCGTTGACTTGCCGCAGCCGGATCTGCCGACCAGCGCCACTGACTGACCCGGCGCCATCGACAGCGAGACATCGTCGACGGCGCGGATGCCAGGCGCGCGTTTGAACAATGAGGTGCGCCGTCCGGGATAGTCGCGTGTCACGCTTTCGACCTGAAGCAAAGGTCGGCTCGTCTCGATGCCATGCGGCCTGGCGCGCGCCGGCACATGCATCGAGGCCTGCGCCAGCTGGCGCGTGTAGGGATGGAGCTGCTCGGACAGCGTGCGCGCAGTGTCGCCGGCTTCCATAACCTCGCCGCGGCGCAGGATAGTGATGCGGTCCGCCATCTCGGTCACCACGGCGAGGTCGTGCGAGATCAAGAGCAGGCCCATGCGGCTCTCGGCGACGAGGTCGCGCAACAGGTCGAGGATCTGGGCTTGCAAGACAACGTCGAGCGCCGTCGTCGGCTCGTCGGCAACCAGCAGCTTCGGCTTCAGCGCGCAGGCGATGGCGATGACGACGCGTTGGCGCTGGCCACCGGACAGTTCATGCGGATAGCGCGACATTGGAAATTTCGCTTCGGGGAGGCCGACGCGGTCGAGCATTTTTCGCGCCCGGTCTTCGGCCTCGGCGCGGCTGGCCCTGGTGTGCCAGCGTATGCCTTCGGCAACCTGTTCGCCTATGGTCTTGACCGGATTGAGCGCCGTCATCGGCTCCTGGAAGACCATGCCGATATCGTCGCCGCGCAGCGCGCACATCTGATCCTCGCTCGCCGTGAGGATGTCGATGCCGTCGAATGTGACGCGTCCGGTGGCGCGCGCGGCATGGGGCAGAAGCTGCATCACCGTCAGCGCGGTCATCGACTTGCCCGAACCCGATTCGCCGACCAAACCCATCACCTCGCCGGGCGCAATGGAAAGCTCCACACCCCTGAGGATCTGCGTGTCACCGATGGTCAGCGACAGGTTCTCGATGTCGAGCAGGCTCATCGCTGCCGCCGCGATTTCGGATCGAGGATGTCGGCGATGCCGTCGCCCAGGAGGTTCAGCCCCAGCACGGCGACAACGATCGCCATGCCCGGAAAGATCGCCATCCATGGCGCCACCACCATGCGGGTCTGCGCGTCGAACAGCATGCGGCCCCAGCTCGGCATTGGCGGTTGCGCGCCAAGGCCGAGATAGGAAAGCCCGGCCTCGGCTAGGATGCCCAGCGCGAACTGGATGGTGCCTTGCACCAGGAGCAGCGTGGCGATGTTGGGCAGCACATGTTCGATTGTGATCTGCGTGCTGCTCCTGCCGGCGGCGCGCGCGGCCAGAATGAACTCGCGCGGCCAGATCGCCAGCGCGCCGGCGCGGGCGACACGGGCAAAGACGGGGATGTTGAAGATGCCGATGGCGATGATGGCGTTGATCGCGCCCGGCCCGAAGATGGCGGTGATCATGATCGCCGACAGCAAAGCCGGGAAGGCGAAGACGAGATCGTTCAGCCGCATCAGCGCTTCGTCGACGAGGCCGCCGCGTGCCGCGGCAAAGGCCCCGAGCGGCACGCCGACCCCCATGCCGATGCCAACCGCGACCAGCGCCACGGCAATCGAATTGCGGGCGCCGACCATGACCATCGACAGGATATCGCGGCCGAAATGGTCGGTGCCGAACCAGTGCGCCAGCGAGGGGGCTTGCGTCTTGTCCGATATCACCAGTTTGGTGACGTCGTAGGGCGTCCAGCCATAAGAGACTGCAGCCATTGCCAGGATCAGCAGGGTGATGACGAAACCGGCCACGAAGGCGGTGTTCCTGAATGCCTTGGCCAGGATGCTGCCGAACGTCTCCTCTGGGATGTCGATGTGCAGTGTCATTGCCGGCTTCTCAGGCGCGGATCGACCACCGCATAGGAAAGGTCGACGAGGAGGTTGACGGCGATGACGGCCGCGACCAGCAGCATGACGACGCTTTCGACCACGATCAGATCGCGCTGGGTGATGGCCTGGAACACCAGCCGGCCGAGGCCGGGCAGATAAAACACATTCTCGATGATGATGGTGCCGGCAAGCAGGAAGGCGAATTGCAGGCCCAGAATGGTCAACACCGGGATCATGGCGTTGCGCAGCGCATGCCGCCACAAGACAGTGCGATAGGGCAAGCCCTTGGCGCGGGCGGTGCGGATATAGTCCTCGTTGAGCACCTCGATCAGCGCCGAGCGGGTAACGCGCGCCAGGATCGCGGCTTGCGGCAAGGCAAGTGCGACCGCCGGCAGCAGCAGCGATTTCAAGGCTGGCCAGATGCCAGCACTCCAGCCGGGAAACCCACCGGCCGGGACCAGCCGCAGCCAGACGGCGAAAACATAGATCAGCATCAGCGCGAACCAGAAATTGGGCACGGCGACGCCAAGCTGTGCGGCGCCCATCGAAATCGTATCACCGGCGCGTCCACGCCGGCTGGCGGAAAACAGGCCAACGGGAATCGCGATGATGGTGGAGAGCGCAAGCGCAATCAGCGCCAGCGGCAGCGAGACGGCAAGCCGCTCGCGCACCAGATCGATGACCGGCACCGAATAGGTGTAGGAGCGGCCGAAATCGAGACTGAGCAACCCGCCCGCCCAATGCAGATAGCGCAGGCCAAGTGGCGCGTTGAGGCCCATCTGGTTGCGCAAGAGTTCGACCTGATCGACACTGGCGTTCAGGCCGAGCATCAGTCGCGCGGGGTCGCCGGGCAGGATCTCCAGCACGGCGAACACCACCATGGAGGCCAACACCAGCGTGGCGATGGCGATGGCGAGGCGTTTTAGGAGGTAGGCGGTCATGGAAGATCAGGGACCGCTGCGTTGCCGGTCGCAAAGATCAGGCTACCGTATCGTTTTACGGCGCCCCCCTCTGTCCTGCCGGACATCTCCCCCTCAAGGGGGGAGATTGCGCTATCATTTGCGCCTTCGCCAATCGTCAACGTTGGACGTTCGGCGGCCGCGCCGAAACTGCCAATCTCCCCCCTTGAGGGGGAGATGCCCGGCAGGGCAGAGGGGGGCGCGAAGGAACGCAAGCGTCGCCCTTTGGCCGGCAGCCTCACTCGCTCCACTTCACCTTGGTCAAATCATTGGCCTGGATCGGGGCGTTTTCCCACAGCCCTTGCAGCTTGGCGTCCCAGACGCCGACCTTCGGCAATTCGTAGAGGAAGCCGACCACGGCATCGTCGGCCAGGATCTTCTGTGCTTGCCCCAGCAATTCCTTGCGCTTGACTTCGTCGGAGGTGACGCCGAGATCGGCAATCACCTTGTCGAAGGCCGGGTTGTCGTAGTTGAAGTAATAGTCCTTGCGCGAATAGATATCGATGTCGTTGGGCTCGGTGTGGGAGACGATCGTCAGGTCGTAATCCTTCTTGGTGAACACCTGATCCAGCCACTGCGCCCATTCGACCGGGATGATCTCCAGATCGATGCCGACGTCGCGAAGTTGTGAGGCGATGATTTCGCCACCGAGACGGGCATAAGCGGGCGGCGGCAGTTTCAGCGTCGCCTTGAAGCCGTTTTCAAGGCCTGCCTCTTTCAGCAATTCCTTGGCCTTGGCGACATCATGCGGGTAGCGGCCGGTGAGGTCGACATAATCCTTGCTGGCCGGCGACATGTGCGAGCCGATCGGTTGGCCGAGGCCGGCCGAGGCGCCGTCGATGATCGCCTTGCGATCGAGCGCGTAGGAGATCGCCTGCCTCAACTGCAATTTGTCGAAAGGAGGCTTCTTGTTGTTGATCGACAGGATGGTCTCACCCTCGGTCGAGCCGATCACAACCTTGAAGCGCGGGTCGTCCTTGACCTGAGCGACGCTGTCGGCATCGAAGAACGGGAAAGCCTGGATGTCGCCGGAAAGCAGCGCCGGCACATAGGCCGCGGCATCGGGCACGATGCGGAATTCGGCCTTGTCGAGGGACGCCGGCGTGCCCCAGTAATTGTCCGATTTGACCAGCGTGATCGACGATCCCTTGGCCCAGCTCTGGAACTTGAACGGGCCGGTTCCGATCGGTTTCTCCTTGTTGGTGTCGGCAGATTCCGGCGCCACGATCACCGCGTCACCCCAGCCCATATTGTAGAGGAAGGATCCCTGCGGGTTCTTCAGCGTCACTTTGACGGTCGCCGGATCGACGACGTCTATCGTATCGATGGCCGCGAATAGGCCCTTTTGCGCGTTGACCGAATTTTCGGCGCGGGCTCGATCGAGCGAGAATTTCACGTCGCCGGCATCGAAGTCGGTCCCGTCATGGAATTTCACGCCGGTGTGCAGCTTGAAGGTGTAGACCTTTCCATCATCGGAAATGGTCCAGCTTTCGGCCAGATCCGGCAGCACCTCGCCATTGGGCCCGATGCGTGTCAGGCCCTCGAACACATTGGCATAGAGAACCTCGTCGATTGCCGCGGCGGCACCTGCGGTCGGATCGAGATGCGGGGGTTCGAGCGGAATGCCGATGACCAGGTCGGTCCGCGCGGCAAACGCGGAAGCGCCGGCGGCCAGCGACAGCACCGCGGCCGCCAGGATGGTTTTCCACAGTTTCATCGTGCGACTCCCCATGCGTTTCAGACACGTGCTCGAACCCGGGCGATAGAAGCGTGATTTCGCCACGGAGTAAATTGCGTTTCGTTCTGCCCGTTGGCGTGGCCGGGAATGTTTTTGTCCTGGCCACCGCATCGGCAGGTCGAAGCTTGTCGCGGTGCGCCTTACGCCGCGGCTGTGCCGCGCAGCAGCACATTGAGCCCTATCGCCATCACCTTGGCCGATTCTACCATGTCCGATATCCCGACCCATTCGTCCGGCCGGTGGGCGAGGTCGAGAATGCCCGGCCCATAGGCGATGCAATCATAGATATGGCCGATGCGCGCAATGTGCTTCTGGTCGTAGGTGCCGGGCGAGATGACGTAGTCGGGTTCGCGGTCGAAGATCGCCATGATGCCTTGCGCAACCGCCTTGACCACCGGGGCGTCGCGCTCGGTCATCAGCGGCAGCACTTCCATCAGGTCGCGGATTTCGTAGTCGAATTTTGTCCGCTCGCGCTTTAGCCGGTCGAGAATACCGGTCACTTCGCCTTTGACGGTGTCGAGATCTTCCTCGAGGAGGAAGCGACGGTCGATGGTCAGCCGGCAGGAGTCGGGCACGTTGGGCGACGGCAGGCCGGGCCGGAAGTCCTCGGTCTGGCCGCCATGGATCGAATTGATGTTCATGGTCGAGCGTTTAGCCCCTTCGGGCACGACCGGCATGCGCGTCATCTTGCGGTCAAGCGCAGGGAACAACTCGTCCTCGAAAGCCCTCAGCACGGCGCCCATGTGGCGCACCGCATTGTCGCCGAGAAACGGCATCGAGCCGTGCGCGATCTCGCCCTTGGTCTCGATCTCCGCCCACCAGACGCCGCGATGCCCGAGGCAGATGCGGTCCTTGTTGAGCGGCTCGGGAATGATGACGTGGTCGACCCTGGGTTTTGAGAAATAGCCGAGTCTGGCCAGATGGGCGACGCCGCCGAAGCCGCCGGACTCCTCGTCGACGGTGCCGGATATTTCGATGACGCCGGGAAAGTCGGGGAAGACTTCCAGGAAGGCTTCGGCTGCGATGATCGAGGCGGCCAGTCCGCCCTTCATGTCGCAGGCGCCGCGACCATAGACCTTGCCGTCTTTGACGACGCCGGCAAAAGGATCGACGGTCCAGCCGTCGCCGGCTTCGACCACGTCGATATGCGAGTTGAAGTGGACGCAGGCGCCTGACGATCTTCCGTCGAAACGGGCAACGACATTGACGCGCGGGTAGCGGTCGGTGTCGCCGGGCGTGCCTTCGGCGCGGATGAATTCGGTCTCGAAACCACTCTTCTTCAGCCGCGCGCCGAGATATTCGGCGCATGGCCGATAGGCCTCGCCGGGTGGATTAATGGTCGGAAAACGGATCAGCTCAGTGGTCAGCGCGACGACATCGTCGCGCCTGTCATCGATTGCCCGGAGGAGTCGCTCGTTCATGCCCAGAGTTGAGCAGCGATCTCGGCGGTTTTGCAAGCCCGTTGGTGATCGAGCCTGTGCGGCGTGTCGTTGCGGCAACTATTGCGGGAAATCGTTCAAATTCGCTGCTTTGGATTGGCGAATTGGTCAAGGTGTGTGTGTTAGCCCGTTCATCTGCCATTAAAAAGATGAGAGACAATTTGAGGGCAGGCAGGTTAGGGGCAATCAAAGGGGTTTGATCGCATGAAAAAGACAGTTCTCATGGCAGCCGTGTTTGTTGCGATGCTGTTCGGTGCTTCGGGGCAGGGCTGGGCAGCCAGCCTCGTTGCAAATATTGACGTGTCTTCGCAGACGATGACCGTCAGATATGGCGCGTCGGTTTACCGGTGGAGCGTCTCCACCGCGCGCAAAGGTTACATTACGCCGCGCGGCAGCTATCGGCCGCAACGGACGGCGCGGATGTGGTATTCGCGCAAATACGACATGTCGCCAATGCCTCATTCGGTGTTCTTCCGCGGCGGCTATGCCATTCACGGCACCGGCGCGGTGAGGCAGCTCGGGCGCCCGGCATCGCATGGCTGTGTGCGCTTGCACCCGACCAATGCCGCCGCCTTCTATGCGATGGTTCGGCAAGCCGGTTTCGGCAATACGCGCATTGTCGTCACCAACTGAAGAGATTCAGGTTCGCTGTTGTCGACTGGCGCAGGGCTAACACCCTCGCCAGCAGTTCTGTTTAAGCGTTCGGGACCGCTTTTGCCTGCGAGGGCCGCTTTCGACGCCCGCCGCTGATCTCCCACCTTTTGTGGAACCACATCCACTGGCCGGGATCTTCTCGCACCCAGCGTTCGACGACATCGTTGAGACGCTGGGTGGTGGCGTGGACATCGACGCTGCCGTCAGCCGTGCGCGGCAATGTCAGCTTGTCCTCGATTTCGAGCCGGAAGCGGTTGCCTGGCAGCCTGATGCAGCGAGCCGGATAGACGTCGCAGTCATAGTGACGGGCAAGGGTGGCCAGCACCCGATTGCTCTGGCACGGACGGCCGAAGAATGTCGTCTCCAGTCCGTTGGAGAATTTCTGGTCGACAAGGATGCCGATGTTGCCGCCGTTCTCCAGGACCCCGGCCAAGGCGAATGAGGCACCGGCCATCGATGGCAGCAACGAGCCCATGGTCGAGCGGCGCGTCGAGAGGATGTAGTCGGCAAGATAAGGATTGTTGGGTGGGCGAAACAGCGCCGTGATGTTCATGCCGAAGGTCGCCGCCGCCACCGGCAGAAGTTCGAAATTGCCGAGATGGCCGGTAAAGACGATGTGCGGCTTCACTTCGCTGGCGATTTCGAGGAAGTGGTCCGCTCCTTTGACCTCGATGCGGCCGGGCTTGATCGCTGTAGGGTCATAGTCGAAGAGGGCGTCGAGAAAGATGTATTCCGCGGCAAGACGGGCCATGTTGCCCCACATGTCGGAGGCGATCGCCTGGATCTCGGCTTCGCCCTTTTCCGGATAGGCCTTGCGCAGATTGTCGACGGCGACCTGATGGCGTCCCACCCGGGGGCCGACCATGCGTGCGGCGCGGTCGGCGAAATTCAACGCACTGTCGGCCGGCAGCAGGCGCAGGACCGAGATGATCATCATTGCGGCGCGCGCCACCAGCCAGTAATTGAGCTGGCGCAGTTGCCTGCCGTAGCGAAATTTTAGATCCCGGCGGAACTTCTTGAACACAGAGGTCAAGGCTCTAGCCGACGCGCAGGATGATCTTGCCGAAAACGTCGCGGCCTTCCATGCGCTTCAGCGCGGCGTCGATACCGTCGAAGCCGACTTCGGTGTCGATGACGGGTGCGACCTGTCCCGCCGCCATTTTCTGCATGGCGTTGGCCATGTTTTCCATGCGGCAGCCAAACGAGCCAAGCAGTTTCAATTGCTGCTGGAACAGCTGCATGAGGTTG
The DNA here is from genome assembly GCF_004022985.1 of Mesorhizobium sp. M7A.F.Ca.ET.027.02.1.1. Taxonomy (NCBI): domain Bacteria; kingdom Pseudomonadati; phylum Pseudomonadota; class Alphaproteobacteria; order Hyphomicrobiales; family Phyllobacteriaceae; genus Mesorhizobium; species Mesorhizobium sp. M7A.F.Ca.ET.027.02.1.1. The sequence goes on from NZ_RZOL01000065.1 coordinate 12,327, forward strand.
ATCTGCGTCGACACGCCGGAAGTCGAACCGCAGGTCACCAGGCGGCCGCCACGCTTCAGGCACAACATCGAGGCGGCAAAAGTGTCGGCGCCGACATGTTCGAAGACGACATCGACGCCCTTCTTCTTGGTCAGCTTGCGCACGACGCCCTCGAAACGGTCGTCGCGGTAGTTGATGACATGGTCGGCGCCGAGCGCCTTGGCTTTGTCGATCTTGTCGTTGGAGCCGACCGTGGTGATGATGGTGCAGCCCATCCGCTTGGCCAGCTGGATGGCCGCAGAGCCGATGCCGGATCCGCCGGCATGGATAAGGATCGTCTCGCCGGGCTGTAGCCTGGCGTTGTCGAACAGCATGTGCTCGACCGTGCCGAAGGTGACGGGCGCGACCGCCGCGCCGATGTCGGTCACGCCGGGCGGGGCGGGGACCAGCAGGCGAGCCGGCAGGTTGATCTTCTCTTGCGCGAAACCGTCGAGATGGAAACCGTGCACACCCGAAACATGTTCACAGAGGTTGTCGCGGCCTTCGCGGCAGGCTCGGCAGAGGCCGCAGGTGCGCGCGCCGTAGATCGATACCAATTGTCCGGGCAGCAGGCTGGAAACGCCGGAGCCTACCGCCTCGACCTCGCCCGAGGCTTCGGCGCCGACGACCAGCGGCAGCTTGCGCTTGGCGAAGGCCATGCCGCGCCAGCCCCAGACGTCGATATGGTTCAGCGCCACCGCCTTGATGCGCAGCGTGACTTCGCCAAGTGCCGGCGGTGGGGGAGGCGGCAGGTCCACCGTTTCAAGACGGCGGTCCTCGATAAGTTGCAATGCGCGCATTGGGCCTGTCGGTTTCGGTCTGGCTGAAAAAGGTCGCTTAGACCGGTTCCCGCGCCATGACAAGGCAAGTGTTCTGGCCGCCGAAGCCGAAGGAGTTCGACAGCACGGTGCGGACCTCGGCATTGCGCTTCTTGTTCGGCACCACGTCGAGCACGATCGCGGGGTCGGGATTGTCATAGTTGATGGTCGGCGGGATGACGCTTTCGCGCATCGTCATCAGTGAGAACGCCGCCTCGACGGCGCCCGCCGCCGACAGCGTGTGGCCGATCATCGATTTGTTCGACGAGACCGGCATCGAGCCGATCCGCTCGCCGAACACCGTCGACAGCGACAGATGCTCCATCTTGTCGTTTTCCGGCGTCGAGGTGCCGTGGGCGTTAACGTAGTCGATCTCGTCCTGGCTCAAGCCGGCATCGGCTAGCACAGCACGAACCGCCGCGATCGCCGGCGAAGCGTCCGGCTTCGAGCGGGTGCGGTGGAAATCGTCCGCCTTTTCGCCGCAGCCGCGCAGGATGCCAAGAATCGTGGCGCCGCGCGCGAGCGCGGTTTCCAGTGATTCCAGCACTAGCGCGCCCGAACCCTCGGCGAGGACAAAGCCGTCGCGGTCCTTGGAGAAAGGTTTTGACGCCTTTTCGGGAATGTCGTTGTGGGTCGACAGCGCTGACAGCAGCGAAAAGCGGATCAGCGCCTCGGCGGTCGCCGAACCGTCGGCGCCGATCGACAGCGCGCGGTCGCATTCGCCGCGGCGGATCGCCTCGACGCCGAGCTGGATGGCGGTGGCGCCGGAAGCGCAGGCGGTCGACAGCGTGATCGGCAGCCCGCGGGTGCCGAAACGGTCGGCAAGCCGGCCGGCGATCGAGCCGAACTGCGTGGTCTCGAAAAAGTCGAGTTCTTTCAATCCGCGCGCCACCCGCAGCAGCCGTTCGCCGCCGGAGTCCAAATCATTGGAATTGTAGAGCGCGAAGCGGTCGTGCCAGTCGAGTTCGACCGGCGGTGAAGCGAGGAAGAGAGGACCACCAAAATCACTGGAATCGAGGCCGGACTCGGCCACGGCCTCACGCGCGGCGGTTTCCGCCAGTTCATAGGTGAGGTGGCTGGAGCCCTTCGAGCTCGAAGGCAGGAAGTCGACCATGCCGGAGATGCGGGTGTTGAGATGATCGACCGGAAAACGGGTAATCGGGTGGATGCCCGACTTGCCCGAGGTCAGCGCCGCCCAATTATCGGCCTTGCCGACGCCAAGCGAGGTCACCACGCCGATGCCGGTGACGGCAACGATCGGCCTGCCCATATGATCGTTCAGATTGGCCATGCGGTAGCCCTCGATCGTCTATCGTTGCGGCATGGATCGTGGACCACCGCCTCAGGCGGCGTTGACGAGCGCCATGCCCTCGAATTGGTGATAGCCGATCGCCGTTGCAAGGACGGTTGCGGGAACCCCTTCGAACGGCTTCTCGGCTGCGGCATCAAAAACAGGGTAGGCGGCCTTGCGATCGACGGCCAGCGCCGCCAGTGCCACAGCGAAGGGAAACTGTGCTTCCTTCATGTGCCCGGTCAGCGTCGAGAAACCGCGCGCGGCAATCGCCGGATTGGCATCGAGCGCGGCTTTCTCGGCGATGGTTGCCGTATGGGCGCCCGACGCGCCCGACAGGGCCAGCAATTTGCCGTTCGGCATTGCAGCCTGCTTGAGCAGTGCGGCGATCTCGGCGTCGAGTTCTCCCCGTGGGCGCCTGGCGCGGCCGGAGACGACCGGCCCAAGCTCGGCATAGATCTTGCGGCCGCGGCTCATCGCGTGTTCGCGCTGCTCCAGCACCAGGAAGGCACCGCCGGATCCAGTCACGACGCCGCCGCCCTCAGCCCCCTGTCTTTGCCAGACCGGCTTCCATGGGCCGCGATGCAGATAGCCGGCGAGTTCATAGCCGAGCAGCATGTCGGAATGTTCGGTCTGGAAGGCGCCGCCGACCAGGATGTGCGTCGACTGGCCGGAGCGGATGCGCGCGGCTGCTGTCTCGACGGCGGCGACACCGGCACCTTCCTCGCCCATGAAGGTTCTGGATGAGCCGGTCACCTTGTGGACGATGGAGATGTTGCCGGCGAGCAGATTGGAAAGCTGCGCCAGGAACAGTGTCGGCCGCAATTCGGTGGTCAATTTCTCGTTGATCAGCACATCGCGGTCGTTGCGGCTTTCCGACGCGGCGAGAATGGCGGCATCGACCGCCTCGTCGCGTTCGCCGCCGCCCGCGGCCACGACCATGTCCATGGTCGTGCAGAGTTCGTCATTGCCCTTGATGCCGGCGTCGTCCAGCGCCAGGCCTGCGGCATAAGTGCCGAGCCTCTGCCAGGTTTCCATCTGGCGCTGATCGCCACGTTTGGCGATCTGCAGGTTCCAGTCGATCTCCGGCAATGGATGAACGGTATAGGGTGCAAAGCGCGCCGCTTCGAGCACCGGTTCCAGCCCCGGCTGCACGAGCTTTTGCCAATGGGCGTCCGGACCTTCCCCCAGCGAGGAGACAAGGCCGATACCTGATATGACGACGTCGCGGGGGCTGCTCATGTGCGGCTTTGTGGGTCAGGCGGCAGAGCGCGTCAAGATCGAACGCTCAACCGATGTCAGGCGGTCTTGGCGGCAACCAGCGCGTCGATCTTGGCGCACAGGTTCTTCATGACGAAGTAATCGTCGGTCGAAGCCTTGCCGTCATTGACCTCCTGGGTCCACTTTTCCAGTGGCACCTTGATGCCGAATTCCTTGTCGATGGCAAAGACGATGTCGAGGAAATCGAGGCTGTCGATGCCGAGATCGTCGATCGTGTGGCTCTCGGGCGTAATCGTGTCGATATCGATCTCGCTGGTGTCGGCAATGATCTTGGCGACTTTGTCGAACGTGGTGGACAAGGGCTTTTCCTTCGGTTGCGGGCGGAATCTGTCCGCATCTTGTTTGGGCGCTGTCTAATCGGTTTTTCCCGGCAGGAAAAGGCCTGATGCGCCGGGCGCAGATGGGTAAGGCATCCAGGAAACGCAAGAAGGGCCGCCGGTTTACCCGGCGGCCCTTCTGTTGACGTCACGTCAGCCTTTGTTTTTTGGGCGACATGCATCAGCTGTCGCGGAGCTTGACCAGATCGTTCAGCAGCCCGCCGGTTCCGTTGTGGACGGTCAGCCGCTCGACCTTGCCGGCGATGGTTTCCAGAGCCTCGAGCTCCTTCAACCGCAGCATCACCGGGTTTTCCGCCATCACCCTGGCCGTGTTGAGGAGGGAACGCGTCGCGTTCGTCTCCTCGCGGCGACGGATGATGTTGGCCTCGGCCTGCTTTTCGGCCGACACCACCTGGTTGAGGATCTCGCGCATCTCGCCCGGCAGGATGACATCCTTGAGCGCGATATCGCTGACCTCCACCCCGATCTCGGCCATATCGGCGCGGACCTTGCCAGCGGCCTCCTCGTCGATCGTCACCTTCTTTTCAAGGATCTGATCGAGTGTCAGCGCGCCAAGGGTCTTGCGGAAGGCGTACTGCAGGGCGCGGTAAAGGGCTTCGGAGAAGTCCTTCACCATGCTCACCGCCTTGACAGGATCGACGACCCGGTATTCGGCCGCGATGTTGACGCGGATCGTCACGCGATCCTTGGTCAGCACTTCCTGCCCGGCAACGTCGAGCGACTGGCGCTTGAGGTCGACGACCTTGATCTGCACCATGCGTCCGACGTTCCAGAAGCCATGCACGCCCGCCGTCAGCGTCCTGACCAGAACACCGTCGATGAACAGCAGTCCGGCCTGACCGTCGACGACCGGATGGACGGACATCAATTCCGCCTTCCGGGCCTGGCCGAGCCGGCGCATGACCGCCGCATCGATGGCGAGATCGACTGATGTGTCGATCAGCGTCACCTTCCACGGGCCGGCATCCGTCCACAGCACCAGCTTGCGGTCCGGCGCCAGCACGGCGTGCAGATTGCCGTCACGCTCGATGATGGCGACATCCGTGCGCCCGGTGCGAACGACGGTGAAATGACGCGCGGCTACATCCGGGAGCTTGTCGAACAACGCCTTCTCGTATGCCGAAACGAATTCCGGGTTCTTCAGATCGTGCCGGGACACTTCGAGGCTGCCGCGCCGGTTGGCGAGCCAGTGCTCGCCCGGCAGCAGGACAGTCTTGATTTCCCCCTTGTGGAGGGTGAGGGCACGTTCGTTTTCCTTTACGAGGACGCGCTCGCGCCCAAGAACCTTGTCGAGAATTGTCATTGTCTTACTCCTGTCGGGCATGGCCCCATGCGAGGCGTCAAGTCATGCGTCGATCGTTCCTTTCGTTTCTCGTTTCACGTCGTCTCTTGCGTCATAGCCCGGGCACGAATGATCAGGGGACTGGTGGCATCAATCCGTGGCGGGCCTTCGGGAGCGGATCGCGGGGCAGTGAAGCGGGCGCCGGAGGCCTTGGCCTCCCTTGCCGGCGACGCTGCGCCTTGATCGTCACCGCGGGCCTGGCCGCGAGCCGATGGCGAAAGACGCTTGGGATGATCCGCGCCCGAGGGCTTGGGTCACCCGTCCAGTCTTTCGCATTCCAGTCCCCGGACCGTTTTTCGGATGGCTTTTCAAGGCCAAATGGAGAAGGAATCGAACCTTCGACAGTCAGATTATGAATCTGATGCTCTAACCAAACTGAGCTATCCGTGGTGCGGATGAAGGGACTCGAACCCCCGACCTCCGGATTATGTCCGGCGCTCTCCCAACTGAGCTACATCCACGATCCCAATCCCCAAAGCGGCGCCGTATACAGAGCGGCAAAGCCGTCTGCACGGGCGGAGGCGAAAGCTCCAACCGTTGTGCTCACTTCGGTTCTCGTGACCGGGAGCGCGCCTATAGCCCCTGCGACGGGTTGTCGCAAGCGGCATTGTCGTGGCGGATTTGCGGCTTCTTGCGGCGGTGGCATTTAGGCAACACCGCTTTCGACGTCAGCGATCGCGCGCAGGGCGCTCAGAAGGTGACGCGGCCGAGCACGCGCAGGCCATCGCCCTGCGGCTCCACGACCACGGCCTCGCCTTCGCGCGGTGAGATGCCGGTCAGCGCCACGATGTCTTCCAGATGGGTAACCATGGCCAGATTGTCGGAGCCGGAATAGGCGCGGATTTCTTTGAGGATCGCGGCGATCTGCGCGGTTTTCTGCGCCTCGTCGCCCTTCAGGAGATCGAGCGGCGCAAACAGCTCCGGCTCAGCCTCGAAGGCGATGCGGGCAGTGTCGAGGCAGCGGCAATAGCGGCTGGACAACACGCGCTCGATCGGTGCCGCACGGGCGGCAAACAGAGCGCCGATCTTGCTCGCCTGTTGCTTGCCACGCGCCGACAGGTTCATCTGGGTGGCACAACTGTCGATGTCGAAATTGGCCGGGTCGGTGGTGCCGGTGACCATGGCATGGCGCAGCAGCACGACATGTCCGCCATCGCGCAGCAGCGCCCAGCCTGCATCCGTGGCGTGGGCTACGCCGGGAATAAGAAACAGGAACAACGCCAAGGCAAATCGAATCATCCGCTATCCTTCTCCGGTTCCCGGCAATGGGTTCCGGTGACGGGACATATAGGGACGGTAAAGCCAGCCGAAAGACAAGGCGCGGTCGGCGGGATGCGTAGACCTACTTCTTCGCCATCTGCTTCTTCACCAGATCGATCTTCTGGTCGGTGAGCGGGATGGGGATCGTGTAGCCGGCTTCGGTAAAGCCCTGCTTGGCGTTCTCGAAGAATTCGATCGCCTTTTGATATTCGGCCTTGCCCCCGCCATAGCTGGCCCGATTCCAGCTGACGTCACCGAGATTGTTCTGCGAGAAGGCCCACTGCATGGGCAGGCTTTCCCTGGTGAATACCTTCAGCGTGGCCGCGAAGGCGGCCTCGGCATCACCGAGATATTTGTCGGTGCGTTCGAGATTGCCGAGGTTGAGCAGGCTCATGCCGATGCCGTTCTGGGCGTTGGCCCAGTCGGTTGGCGCGGCGTCGATGGTCAGCACTTCGAGTGCTGCCCGCCGTGCGGCGATTGAATCCTGCAGGGTCTTGGGATTGGCATCGCTCATGCTCAGCCAATGCAGCGTCGAGCCGAGGCCGGCCTGGGCCAGCGCCCATTGGCGCGGGTTCGTCTCGCGCTTGTATTCGCGCAACGCATCGCGGTAGGCGGCAATGGCTTCACCATAATGTTCCGGCTTGTCGGTCACGCCGCCCAGAAGCTGCAGCGTGTTGCCGAGATTGTAGTGGCTCATTGCCCAATCGCGAGGGAACTTCCGTCTGACATAGACCTGCCGGGCCGCCCGGAACGCCGCCGCCGACTGCTCCAGCTTGGCCGCGTCGCGAGTGCGCTGGCCAAGCGTCTGATAGATCGAACCGAGATTGTTCTGCGCCGACGCCCAGTCCATCGGGAAACGCTGCCGGGTAAACACCGTCAGCGCATCGTCATAGGCCGCAGCTGCCTCTTCGAGCGCGCCGGTGCCCATATCGAAGCGGGCGACACCGCTCAGCGCGTTGCCGAGGTTGAGCCGGCTGGTTGCCCACGAAACCGGGAAGGTCTCACGGGTTCGCACCTCGAGCGCGGCCCGGAACGCGTCGGCCGCCTCGTTTATCTTCGCCTTGTTGTTGAGCTGAATGCCGAGCGACACCAGCGTGTTGCCGAGATTGTTCTCGACCATCGCCCATTCAACCGGCGCCTTTTTGCGCGTGTATTCCTCAAGTGCCAGCCGGTAGGCGGCCTCGGCTTGCGCCAGATGTTCGCCGGCGGCCTCGCGCTCGGAAAGCGCATAGAGCGCCAGGCCGAGATTGTTCTGCGAAGCGGCCCAGTCGAGCGGCACTTTTTCGCGCGGGCGTTTTTGGAGCGTCGCGCGCATCGCCGCCACCGCCTCGTTCAGGCGCTTCGGGTCGCTCTCGCGTTCGCCGATCTTCAAGAGCACATTGGCCAGATTGTTCTGCGCGGCGGCCCAGTTGAGATCGTCCTTCTCGCGCTCGAACACGACAAGGGAAGCGCGAAAGATCTGTGCGGCCTCTCCAAGGCGCGCGGTCTCCGTCTCGCGCTCGCCGATGGTCTGCAGCACCACCGCCATGTTGTTGCGGGTGATCGCCCAGTCGCGATTTTGTTCGCCATTGGGGATGAAGTTCAGGATGGTGCGGTAGGCTTCGATGGCGTGCTTTAGCGCATCGAGGTCGCCGGTGGCGTAGCCGTAGGCGTTCAACGCCTCGGCTTCCTGGTTCTTGTAGTTCCAGCGCAGCTTGTCGTCCCATTTTTCGGCCAGCGAAAACGCCTTCGCGTAGTCGCCGGCGGCGGATTTGTAGTCGAAGACCAGCCCCGAGGCATCGGCGCGCCTAGCATAGATCGCGGCGTCGGCAAGGCGCTTCTGCTTGACGAGATCCTCGGCCTCATCGACTGCATCGCTGGTCTGCTCGACCCGGCCGACCGCATCGTCGAGGAATTTGCGCGCCGTCACGATGGCGCCCTGGCCGATCGCCTTGTCGGCGGAAGCGACAAGCCGTTTGATTTCCGGATCGTCGGTGCGCAGTGCTGCACGCTCGGACATCATCTTCCTCAGGCGCTCGGCCTGGGCGTCGAGCACCTTTTGCAGGTCGGTCGGGTCTTCGGGGATCTTTTCCGTGCCGAGCGCCTTCAGCACGCCATAAAGCGCGTCGAGCGGCACGCCTTCCTGCAGCGAGGCCAGTTCCACCTGCGCCCGTTTCGGATCGGGCAGGTCGGAAATCGTCAGCAACAGCTGGCGCCGCTCGCCGGTGATCAGCCCATCGTCGCCGGTCGGCTCCGTTGGTGCGACGCCGAAATAGAGCAGCCGGCGCAGGCTTTCATTGACCCAGGGGCGCTGTTTTGCCTTTGTGTCGAGATAGACCTCCTCGGTCACCATGCGCATGACCGAGGATGTCTATCTCGACACAAAGGCAAAACAGCGCCCCTGGGTCAATGAAAGCCTGCGCC
>NZ_RZOL01000660.1:0-1989 GCF_004022985.1 Mesorhizobium sp. M7A.F.Ca.ET.027.02.1.1
GGACGTGCAGCTTCTGTTCGCCGACCAGTCGACCGGCGCGCGTTCGCCGTCGATGGTCGGTCAGGGCCGCATCGGCGAACTGATCCAGGCCAAGCCGCAGGCACGCCGCGCGCTGCTCGAAGAGGCAGCAGGCATTTCCGGCCTGCACACCCGCCGCCACGAGGCAGAACTGCGGCTGAAGGCGGCCGAGCAGAACCTCGAACGACTGGACGACGTCGTCGGCGAGCTGGAAAGCCAGATCGAAAGCCTGAAGCGCCAGGCGCGCCAGGCCTCCCGCTTCAAGAACCTGTCGGCCGATATCCGCAAGGCCGAAGCGACGCTCTTGCATCTGCGCTGGACACTGGCCAAGACCCAGGAAGGCGAGGCGCGTTCGGCGCTGGCGGTTGCGACAGCCCTTGTCGGCGACCGCGCCGCGGCCCAGATGGCCGCCGCCAGGGAGCAAGGTATCGGCGCTCACCGGTTGCCGGATTTGCGCGACGCGGAAGCCGCCGCCGCCGCTGCCTTCCAGCGCTTGTCGATCGCCAAGTCGCAGATCGAGGAGGAAGCCGGCCGTATCCGCGCCCGCCAGAGCGAACTCGAGCGCCGGCTACAGCAGCTCGACGGCGATATCGCGCGTGAAGAGCGCATGGTCCGCGACAATGCGGACATTCTCGAGCGCCTTCGCACCGAAGAGGCAGCACTCAATTCGGAAAATGCCGGCGCCGCCGAACGCGAAGCCACCACCCGTGCGGCGTTCGAACAGGCGGCGTCGACGCTTTCACAAAGCGAAGCCAAGCTCGCCGCGCTGACAGCCGAACGGGCCGAAGCAGCCGCCTCGCGCAACCAGATCGAACGGACGCTGCGCGACACCGCCGAGCGCCGCGACCGCTTCGCGCGCCAGCTTGCCGATGTCGACCGAGAATTGTCGGAGATACTCTCCAAGGTCGCTGGCCTGCCCGATCCGGCCGAGAAGCGGGTGCTGGTCGAACAGGCCATGGCGCTGCTGGAGGAGGCCGAGGCTGCCGTGTCCGAGGCAGAGCAGTCGGTCATCGATGCCCGCGCTACCGAAAGCGCTGCCCGGCCACCGCTTCAGGATGCCAGGGCCGAGCTGGCGCGGATCGAAACCGAAGCGCGCACGCTGGCCAAAATCCTGAATGCAGCCAGCGGCGATCTCTTCCCGGCCGTGCTGGAGCAGATCAGCGTCGATCGCGGTTTCGAAACGGCGCTGGGTGCGGCCCTTGGCGAAGACCTCGACGTGCCGCTTGACCGCAGCGCGCCGGTGCATTGGGGCGAAAGCGCGATCCAGCCCGGCGACGCGGCTCTGCCGGAAGGCGTTAAAAGCCTGGCCAGCGTGGTCCACGCGCCGGCACAGCTCGCCCGCCGCCTGGCGCAGATCGGTATTGTCGAGGCCGCCGGCGACGGCCGCCGGTTGCAGTCGCTGCTTGCTCCCGGCCAGCGGCTGGTCAGCCGTGAAGGCGCGCTCTGGCGCTGGGATGGCTTCACCGCCAGCGCCGATGCGCCGACCGCCGCAGCACAACGGCTGGCGCAGAAGAACCGGCTGGCTGAGCTCGATGCCGAGGCGACACAGGCGACGCTCGTCCTGCGCCAGGCCGAGGATGCGCTGGGAGAGGCTGAACAGGCGCTCCGCCTGGCAAGCGAGGCCGAGCGCAACACGCGCCAGGCCGGTCGTGACGCCCAGCATCGGCTGGACGCTGCCCGCAATGCGCTGGCCGAGGCCGAAAGGGCCGGCGGCGAATTGCAGAGCCGGCGCGCCGCACTCGATGAGGCACGCGCCCGCATCGTCGACAGCCATGAGGAGATTTCGGCCGCCTTCGCCGAGGCGGAAATGCTGCTGCAGGACGCGCCCGATCTTGGCGATCTGCAATTGCAGCTCGAACAGTCCTCGGCCAATGTCGCCCGCGACCGCGCCGCGCTTGCCGATGCGCGCGCGGTGCATGAGGGGCTGCGGCGCGAAGCCGAGGCGCGCGCGCGCCGGCTCGATGCCATTGG
>NZ_RZOL01000661.1:0-1989 GCF_004022985.1 Mesorhizobium sp. M7A.F.Ca.ET.027.02.1.1
GTATGGTAACATAACTTGGGCTTGTGCAGACATCAGAATTATTACGGTTTACCTGAACGTTTCTACCATTCAGACTTATAGCAGATTTAGAGAAGAGAAAAAGCGGAGCCGAGCCAAGGATGGGGCCGCCTACTCGAGCAAGAGGCGCTCGGACAGAGATCCTGAAGCAGGAGGTCACGCGGCAGCGTTAGACGTTTCATATGAACGATGGAAAAAGTGTGCTGGGATCGACGCGCTGGTGGTATCTCGCATGCCACTAATCGATCGGAATATGAGGCTTTCTTCGTAGACGAGCCGCAGGTCGTGCAGATTGCACGACAGCGGCCACTAGCTAGCTAGGCTACCTCGTGCGGGTAGCAGAGAACAAACCAATGAATGCACGGAGAAAGGGGACTAAGATGATTAAGAGTGGTCGGTCGCGAAAGGTAAGCTGTCCCGACGCGAGTTTTCAGGTCGGGCCGCGGTGCTCGGCGACGGCTACTGTTCACGATACGATAAAAGGCCCTTCGCGGCTAGCTTTTTTGGCGGCCGTCGGACCCAGGACATGACCTTTTCCCTCGAGACCAGTCTAAAGCTGCATGGAACGAGTCTCACTTCTTCAACGAGAAGTTCCAGATGCTGATCCAGGCCCGCGGCGAACTCGATGCCCGCAAGCGCAAGAAGCTTTATGCCGACATGGGCCAGATCGTTCGCGACGAAGGCGGCGTGATCATCCCGATGTTCAACAACTTCACCGACGCTACAGGTTGGCGGCTGGGTCGCGGATGGCAACCAGGAACTTATGGGCGGCTACGCGCTATCCATGACTCAAGGCCTGAGGCCCTACGGCCATGATTCTCAAGCTTATTGCCCAGCGCGTTGCGCTGGGCATCCTGCTATTGCTGGCCGTCTCGGTGCTGATCTTCGTCGGTACCAATCTCCTGCCAGGCGACGTCGCGCAGTCCATTCTCGGCCAATCGGCAACGCCGCTGGCGCTCGACAATCTCAGAAGGGAAATGGGCCTCTACGACCCTGCCTATGTCAGGTATTTCCACTGGCTCTTCGGAATTCTGCAGGGTGACCTGGGCACGGCGCTGACGACCAAGCTCGCTATCGCCACCTCAATCAAGGAGCGGCTTTGGAACACCTTATTTCTGGCCTTCTGGGCGGCGATCGTGGCAGTTCCCTTGGCAGTCATCCTTGGCCTGCTCGGCGTCCGCTATCACAATGGTCCAATCGACAAGGCTATTTCGGGCGTTGCCCTCGCCTTGACGTCGCTACCGGAATTCTTCATCGGCTATCTCCTCGTCTATTTCTTTGCCGTCAAGTTCCAAATATTCCCAGGCATTTCGATGATCTATGACGGCATGCCCTTCCTCGACAGGATGAAGGCGATAGCCTTGCCCTGCACCGCGCTGACCCTGGGCATCCTCGCACATATGATGCGGATGACGCGGGCCGCGATCCTCAACGTCATGCAGTCGGCTTATATCGAGACTGCGGAACTGAAGGGCCTGACGGCGTTCGAGGTCATCCGCAAGCATGCTTTCCCCAATGCCATTGCCCCGATCATCAATGTCGTGATCCTCAACCTCGCCTATCTCGTGGTCGGCGTCGTCGTCGTCGAGGTGATCTTCGTCTATCCGGGCATGGGCCAGTATCTGGTCGACCATGTCGCCAAGCGCGACGTGCCCGTCGTCCAGGCCGTCGGCCTGATCTTTGCCGCCGTCTATATTTTCCTCAATGTCGTGGCCGACGTGGCGTCCATTCTCGCCAATCCGCGCCTCAGGCATCCGAGGTAAGGAGCGCCATGTTAAGACGTATTCCCATCGGCGCCCTGATCGGCCTTGTTGTCACCACCCTCTTCTTCCTCGCGGCGATCTTTGCACAGTGGATCGCTCCCTACGGCCTCGGCGACATCGCCGGCGGAGTCTGGGAGCCGATATCGGCGCAATTTCTCTTCGGCACCGACAATCTTGGCCGCGACCTGCTCTCGCGCATGATCTATGG
>NZ_RZOL01000662.1:0-1974 GCF_004022985.1 Mesorhizobium sp. M7A.F.Ca.ET.027.02.1.1
GCGTTGACCGGCAAAAGCACCTCGCCGGGCGTGTTCGATGTGCTCGCCGTGCTCGGCCGCGAGGAAAGCCTGGCGCGCATCTCAGATCAAATCGATTAGGAGCAAACTGGCCCAAGAAGATTGGCATTGAAAGGCGGGTTTCGCAGTGCAACATTAGGCCTTGGCCCAATCTGGCACGCACCTCCTGAAATGCGGTGGCGAATACGCGCATTGCGGTGATTTTCGACGTGTCGCTCTGCAGAATTTTGCCTTTGCCGGCATGAGGAAACAAGAAGGAGTTTGCAATGACCGAAGCTGCGAAAAAAATGGATTTGGGCGGCAAGACCCAGGAGGCCACGGCAACGCTTGCATTCGCCGGCAAGACCCATGAATTCAAGGTGCGAAGTGGTTCGGTCGGGCCTGATGTCATCGACATCGCCTCGCTCTACTCAACCACCGGCGCCTTCACTTACGATCCCGGCTTCACCTCGACGGCAAGCTGCGAGTCCGAAATCACCTTCATCGACGGCGACGCCGGCATCCTGCTGCACCGCGGCTATCCGATCGACCAGTTGGCCGAACATGGCGACTTCCTCGAAGTCTGCTATCTCCTGCTTTACGGCGAACTGCCGACCAAGGCGCAGAAGGACGACTTCGACTATCGCGTGACGCGCCACACCATGGTGCATGAGCAGATGTCGCGCTTTTTCACCGGCTTCCGCCGCGACGCGCACCCGATGGCGGTGATGTGCGGCGTGGTCGGCGCGCTGTCGGCCTTCTACCACGACTCCACCGACATCTCCGACCCCTACCAGCGCATGGTTGCCTCCATGCGGCTGATCGCCAAGATGCCAACGATCGCGGCGATGGCCTACAAATACCACATCGGCCAGCCGTTCATTTACCCGAAGAACGAACTGAACTTCGCCGCCAACTTCCTGCACATGTGCTTTGCCGTGCCGTGCGAGGAATACAAGATCAACCCGGTGCTGGCGCGCGCCATGGAGCGCATCTTCATCCTGCACGCCGACCACGAGCAGAACGCCTCGACCTCGACCGTGCGTCTCGCCGGCTCGTCGGGCGCCAATCCGTTTGCGTGCATCGCCGCCGGCATCGCCTGCCTGTGGGGGCCTGCGCATGGCGGCGCCAATGAAGCGGCGCTCAACATGCTTGGTGAGATCGGCCATGTCGATCACATCCCCGAATTCATCGCCCGCGCCAAGGACAAGAACGATCCGTTCCGGCTGATGGGCTTCGGCCACCGCGTCTACAAGAACTACGATCCGCGCGCCAAGATCATGCAGAAGACGGCGCATGAGGTTCTGGGCGAGCTCGGCATCAAGGACGATCCGCTGCTCGACATCGCCATGGAACTGGAAAAGATCGCGCTGACCGATCCCTATTTCATCGAGAAGAAGCTCTACCCGAATGTCGACTTCTATTCCGGCATCACGCTGAAGGCGCTGGGCTTCCCCACCACCATGTTCACCGTGCTGTTCGCGGTCGCCCGCACCGTCGGCTGGATCGCGCAGTGGAAAGAGATGATCGAGGATCCGCGCCAGAAGATCGGCCGCCCTCGTCAGCTCTATACCGGCGCACCCGAGCGTGACTACGTGCCGATCGCCAAGCGGTGAATTGGGAGTAGGGATCGGGCAGTAGGCAGTAGGCAGTAGGCACGGTCAACTTCCCTACTCCCTACTGACTATTCCCTCTCTTGATATACCGCATCACCACCTGCGCGGCGATCTCGCCGGACGGTCTGTCCGTCGCCATGCGCCGCGTGATCTCTGCAAATCCATTCTTCTGCCAGGCGCGCATGCCGCTGTCGGCGAACAGGGCTTCCAATTGCCGGGCCAGATTGTTCGGCTTGATGTAGCCGTCGTAGAATTCCGGAATAAGCGCTCGATCCGATATCAGATTGGGCAGCAGGGCCGACCAGACTGAAACGAGGTACGGCGCCAAGACGCGCGCAACCGGGTCGAGCCTGTAGCAGGA
>NZ_RZOL01000663.1:0-1970 GCF_004022985.1 Mesorhizobium sp. M7A.F.Ca.ET.027.02.1.1
ATCTTGGCCTTGCCAAGGTCGGTCATCAGCTCGGCGGGCACAAGCTCTCGCGTGCGGTAGTAGTTGTCGGTGTCGGAAGGATTCAGGACACGGAGGCGATCCTTAATGGTGATGCCTGGCGCGACCAACAGGAATCCGCGCGAAAAGAGGGACGAGTTGGGCTGCCGCGCCGCGTTGATCGATTGCCAGGCGATCAGCATGGCCATGACGGTTGTCTTGCCCGCGCCGGTCGCCAGCTTCAGCGCCAGCCTGAACAGGTCCGGGTTGGCGTCCCGGTTGGCTTCCTGCAGGTGGCGGAAGATGTGCGCGTACTGTTTCCGTCCGCGAGCAACCTCGGCCAGCCAGATTGCCGTCTCGACCGCCTCGATCTGGCAGAAGAAGGGTTTCTGGTTGGAGAATTCGTGATACCGCCAGTGCTGCAGCAAGCGCTGGGTGACAGGCGTCACACCCCAGTCGTTGGGATTCGGCAGCGCACGCCAGGAATCGAGGTGGCCGCGAATCTCGTTGATGATCGGCGTCGGGTTGTAGCCGCTGGTGGAGCCTTCCTCGGCATCAAATGAAAGAGAGGTCTGGTTCCGCGTAGCCGCCGCCTTCGCGCGACGCACCTTCGGGACCGGCGTGACATATTTCGAGCGCCTCCGCCCTTCGATGGGCGGATGCTCCAGTGGCTGGCCGTCCTCTCCAAGCGCGTGATGTCGCGTCGGCGGCAAATACGGCGAGTTGAGAATCGGCTCGGCGTAGAAAGGTTTCGTCATGCTCCCCCCAGAGCGACTCCCACGCACTTTGCGCGGGATGGAATTCCTTTATCAACCTTAGGGCTGCTGGTCTTCCCAAATGGTGTTTTTCGATTGGAAATATGCGCCCGCCAGGAGCGGACGTTAAACTATTCCAGAAACCGGACGCTCATCCTATGACGCGCTTCGACGGTGCTCGCGGGCGGCTTTGCCACGGTTGCCGGTCAGAAAAGCGTCGAGCTGATCCTGCTATGGGGCGATCGTCGGCTTGGGCTGCCGCTCGCGTTCGTAGGAGAACGACGTCTCGTCGGATCTGGACCGTGTTCCGAGACACATGCAGCTCGCGGCAAATCCGCTTGAGCGACCATCCTTGCACATGGAGAGCGCGCCGAACCTGAGCAATCGTATCCACCGACTTCATCCCCACACCATCCGCTCGCTACGACGAACTAAGGCCGCAAGAAAGGCGGCTCGCTCATTGGAGGGAAGGCGGACGCGGTTGTGAACAGCTACTTGCCGTTGATGTCCTGCTCAATCTGCCGTGCTGATTCCAGAATGTCATCGAAACTCGGCGGAGTGCCGAAGATCATGGCCGCCGTATTGGCATAGTCGCGCTTGAGCGCGTCCACCATCATTGGAGCGGGCGCGATCGCGAAGCTGCCCGGGACTGCTGAGGCGAGGTCATAGTCGGGACGGTCGAAAAACATTCGTGCGTGCCGTACACAATCGGTGCCAAGATCGAGATCGCCGAGCGCGACCTTTCCGGTCTCGGATCCGAGAAGACAGTGCAGGTCATAATAGTGCCGAGACACCCGCTGGCCTTCCTGCCGCAGTTCGCCGCGCCGCTCGTACCAGCGGCGCAATCCATGGGCGATCACCACCTTGTCCCAAAAGGTGCGGGTCGCCTCGATCGTGGTCACGTCGGCGACGGTGAGATCAATGCCTGCCGCTTCCTCCCCGACATAGGGCGTGATCGTGATGGGGCGATTGGGATCAAGCGCCGATTTCGCCCCGGACTCGAGGCGTATGGCCGGTCGCACATAGGCGCCATCACGCGGCTCGACCTCGGGATACCAGAGCAGCAGGGTCTGACCATCGGCATCGGCTTCGTCGAGCTCCACCCGTCCGGCGCCGTTCGTTATGTCGGCAAGTTGAGCGGTGAGGAAGTCTCGCAGCGGCCCTGTGATATACGCACGGCAGGCGTCCCGGATGGCGTCGAGCTTGGCGCGGCGCTTC
>NZ_RZOL01000664.1:0-1968 GCF_004022985.1 Mesorhizobium sp. M7A.F.Ca.ET.027.02.1.1
TCTCGAAACCGACTGGAGCAGCGGCGGCGGCATCGCGCTGAGGGCGGGCAGCACCGCCAGCCATGTCGCCATGCTGGCGCGCTCGCGCGGCGTACCCATGATCGTCGGTCTCGGTGCTTCGCCGGCTCATCTCGCCGGCATCGCCCTGCTCGACGCCGAACATGGCGGCATCGTGGTGTCGCCCTCCAGGACCGAAATCGCCGCTTTTCGGCAATCCTGCGCGTCGTTCTCTGCGCGCCGCAACCGGGCCGGGACATTCCTGGCGCGGCCGGCGGTCACCAAGACCGGCAGGGCGGTGCGGGTGCAACTCAACATCGCCGACCCGTCCGAGGTCGACGGCATCGATATCGCCACCTGCGACGGGGTCGGGCTGATGCGCACCGAATTCCTGTTCGGCAAGACGCTGCCGGACGAGGGGACACAGTATCGCGCCTATCGCAAGGTGCTGGAATGGGCTGGTGACAAACCGGTGACGATCCGCACCGTCGATGCCGGCGGCGACAAGCCGGTGCCCGGCTTCACCATCGAGGAGAGCAATCCGTTCCTCGGCCTGCGCGGAATCAGGCTGTCGCTGGCAAGGCCGGAGGTGTTTCGTGTACAGATCCGGGCACTGCTGCGCGCCGCGGTGCACGGCAATCTGAAAGTGATGTTTCCGATGATCGCCATTGTGGAGGAATACCGACAGGCAGCGGCGATGTTCGCCGAGGAGCAGACCGCACTTGCCGCGCGCGGCATCGCGAGCAAGATGCCGCCGCTCGGCATCATGGTCGAGGTGCCGTCGGTGGCGATCCTGCCGGAAGCCTTTGCTGATGCCGCCTTCTTCTCGATCGGCTCCAACGACCTCACCCAATATGTCATGGCGGCTGCCCGCGACAACTCTGCCGTGGCTCATCTCAATTCGGTCCGTCATCCAGCCGTGCTGCGGCTGATCGCTGCCGTGACCGCGTTTGGCGAACAAGAAAAAATACCGGTCAGCCTGTGCGGCGATGCCGGCGGCGATCCGGCCTCGATCCCGTCACTGCTCGAGGCCGGCCTGCGCGATCTTTCCGTCGCTCCGGCGCAACTCGCCATGGCCAAGGCGGCCATCGCGGACGTTTCTGTCTAGGCGCGGCCGGCATGGTCGACATCAAACCCGAACCTGGCTCCGAGGACGCGATCCGCGCCTACAAGACGATCCTGTCGCACGTCATCGACCAGCGCCCATCCGGCATGCGCCAGCGCCTGGCCGATGCGCTCGGCAAACACCGAAGCTTCGTCACGCAGATTTCCAGTCCTGCCTATTCAATTCCGATCCCGTCTAAACATTTGCCGGCTATATTTTCGGTCTGCCATTTCAGTCCGGTTGAGCGCGATCAGTTTCTCGCCGCCTACCATCAGGCGCATCCGGGGAAAATTTCGGTCGCGGCAGGCATGCGCAAGACGCGGCATGTCTCGCTTGTGGTGCCGGATTTCGGCGACGACAAGCAGAACGCCGCACTCGACAAAGCGGTGAACGACTTTATCCAGAAGATCACCAGCATCACCGGCAAGGGTAGCTGATCGAACTCTTTGTTTTACGCAATTCCGGAAAAAACCGCGACACATTTTTCCTGGAATTGTTTGGAAGGCCTATTTCGGGAGGAGACGATCTTGAAGAAGTTCATGAACTCGGTGGACACGGTGCTGACCGAGAGCCTCGACGGTTTCGTGGCCGCCCATGCCGACATCCTGGTGCTTGGCGACGAGCACAAATTCATCCGCCGCAAGACCTTGCGGCCGGTCAAGGTGGCGTTGATCTCCGGCGGAGGCTCCGGCCACGAGCCGCTGCATGGCGGCTTTGTCGGGCACGGCATGCTCGACGCCGCCTGCCCCGGCCAGGTGTTCACCTCGCCGACGCCGGACCAGATGCTGGCGGCGTCGCAAGCCGTCGACACGGGCGCCGGCTGCCTGTTCATCGTCAAGAACTATGAAGGCGACGTCATGAACTTC
>NZ_RZOL01000665.1:0-1948 GCF_004022985.1 Mesorhizobium sp. M7A.F.Ca.ET.027.02.1.1
GCAGCCAACGGCGAACGGCACCGTGACGCGCTCGCCGGCCTTCCAGCGGGTGACCTGCTTGCCGGCGGCGACGACGATGCCGGCCAGTTCGTGGCCCGGCACATGCGGCAGCGTGATGCCGTCGTCATGACCCATCCAGCCATGCCAGTCGCTGCGGCACAGACCGGTCGCCTCGACCTTGATGACGACGCCATCGGCTGCCGGCTTCGGATCGGGAACGGTCTGGATCGTCGGCGCTTCGCCGAATTTCTCGAAGACGACGGCTTTCATTGGTCACTCCACCCTCTGTGCTGCAGGAAACGATAGCCGATTCCCTGTCTGGTCGAGCGGAAATCGATTCCGCCACGCCTGTTGGCAGGCAGCAGCTCTTAACCGGTTTCGCGGTTGCGAAAGTCGGCAAGCCGGGTTTCGCCGGGGGCAAGCTGCCGCCCGTCCTCGGCATGGACTTCCAGGCGCTTGATCGGCCGGCCGGTGAGATTGTCGACCATGAAGGTATAGGGTTCGCCCGGTCCGGCGAAGTAGGTCTCGCCCCATTGCCGCAGGGCAACCAGGACATAGAACAGGCCGCGTCCCTTTTGCGTCAGCACATATTCATGGTGCGCGCTGCCGTCGGGTGCCGGGACCGTTTCGAGGATGCCATGCGCGACGAGATTGCGCAGCCGCGACGACAGGATGTTCTTGGCGACGCCGAGGCTCTTCTGGAATTCGCCGAAGCGCCGCAAGCCGTCGAACGCGTCACGCACGATGAGCAGCGACCACCAGTCGCCAATCGCGTCCAGTGGTCGCGCTATGAGGCAATCCGCTTCGTGGTGGCTCGTTCGTTTCACCATGGCAGTCGTTGGTCCAACATTCGATTTTCGGTTGCAACATAAAACTGTTCTGCCTATCCAGCAAGAGGTTTCAAGTTGAAACCTTTTATGGAGAGAGCAGACATGAACATGCAGGTGGTGAACAGCGGTGCAACAAGCCTCGAGCAATCCGATGGGCCGCCTCGGGTGGCGCCGCCGCCTGCGGGATTGTCACGATTGACCGCGCTGATCTTCGCCATCGCCTGCGGCCTGAGCGTTGCCAATGTCTATTTCGCCCATCCGCTGCTCGACGCCATGGCGCATGATTTTGCTATCGCGCCGGCCTCGGTTGGCATCGTGGTGACGGTAACGCAGATCGGCTATGGGCTCGGCCTGTTCTTCATCGTGCCGCTGGGCGACCTGTTCGATCGCCGCAAGCTGATTGCCGGGCAGGCGATTCTGTCTGCCGTGGCGCTGGTGGCGGTCGGGGTCGCGCCCAATGCGGCGATGCTGCTGGCGAGCCTGGCGGTGGTCGGGCTGCTTGCGGTGGTGGTGCAGGTGCTGGTCGCCTTCGCTGCCGACCTCGCCGTAGCGTCGCAGCGGGGGCGGGCGGTCGGCACCGTCACCAGCGGTGTCATCCTGGGCATCCTGCTTGCCCGCTTCGCTTCAGGGGTCGTCGCCGATTTCGCCGGTTGGCGCTGGGTTTATCTTGTCTCGGCCGGGTTGACGCTCGTCATGGCGATGGTTCTCTACCTGATCCTGCCGCGCCACGAGGCGGAGCGGCCACGCACATCCTATCCGCGCCTGCTCGCTTCGGTGCTGCTGCTGTTCGTACAGGAGCCGCTGCTGCGCGTGCGGGCGGTGCTGGCCATGCTGATCTTCGCCAGCTTCAACGTGCTGTGGGCGCCGCTGGTGCTGCCGTTGAGCGCCGAGCCATTTTCACTTTCGCATACCGAGATCGGGCTTTTCGGCCTTGCGGGCGTCGCCGGCGCGCTCGGTGCGCGCTGGACCGGTGGCCTCGTCGATCGCGGCCGCGGCCAGTTGGTCACCGGACTCGGCCTGCTGCTGATGATGGCGGCCTGGCTGCCGATCGCCTTCATGGGCATGTCTCTGTGGTTGCTCGTCGCCGGCATAGTCATGCTGGATCTGGCGATCCAGGC
>NZ_RZOL01000666.1:0-1939 GCF_004022985.1 Mesorhizobium sp. M7A.F.Ca.ET.027.02.1.1
CTCGTTGGCCGATCCGCTCGGGACCTGGATCGTCATCGCCGAGAAGAATCAGAAGATCGACCTGCCTGTCGGTGCCGGTGACCGCGGCATGACCGGCTCCCAGCGCGATACGCTTCTTGGCTTCCTGGATGGCTATGACAGAAGTGCCGCCCCGACGCTGACGATCCAGGTCCCGAGCGGATCGGCCAACGAGGTCGCCGCGACCACGGCGGCCCGCGATTTCGCCCGGCTGGCGGTTGCCAGCGGCATCAAGCGCAATCGGATTGTCGTGACCTCCTATCAGTCCGCCTCCGCCGAAGCCTCTGCCCCGATTCGCGTTGCTTATATCTCGGTGAAAGCCCAGACCGATAAGTGCGGCCGCTGGCCCGAAGATCTTATGGAGACATCGGAAAACAAGCACTATGCCGACTTCGGCTGCTCCTATCAGAACAATCTTGCCGCCCAGATGGCCAATCCGGCCGACCTGCTCGGCCCGCGTAAATCTGCCAATATTGATCCGGCAAATCGTAGCCAAGCCATCGATGTTTACCAAAAGAGAGGCATTTCGGAAGAGTTCCTCGGCAATTCGGAAGTGACGTACTGAGCCGCCAGTCTCGGACAGAACAGGCCACGGGAAAGAGCATGACGATGAGCAACCTTGCCTACGACGCCCCGGTGGACGGCAGCGATACCTCGCAGCAGGACATCGCCGCGATGCAGGCGTTGCGGCCGATCCCGCGCATCTCGATCCAGGCATTCTGCGAGACCGAGGGTGTTGCCAATCCGGTCGAGCGCGCCGGCGAGGACCGCCGTATGACAAAGGCGCATCTCAAGGTCCATATGGGCGGCGTTCCCACTGCCATCGAATTCTACCAATCGGCGCCGACGCCCAACCTGATCCTGCTGGAATCGCGCAGCGAGCCCAAGCAATTGCTGGAACAACTCGCCCAGCTCTCGGAATATTGCGATCCGACGTCGAAGGTGGTGGTGATCGGCCACTACAATGATGTCGGCCTCTACCGCGAGCTCATCCGCAACGGCATTTCCGAATATGTGATCGCTCCGGTCTCGATGGCCGACATCGTCAGCGTGGTGTCGTCGATTTTCATCGATCCGGAAGCCGAGCCGCTCGGCCGCTCGATCGCCTTCGTCGGCGCCAAGGGCGGTGTCGGCTCCTCGACGATCGCCCACAATGTGGCTTGGGCGATGTCCTCCCTGTTCAAATCCGAAGTGGTCGTCGCCGATCTCGATCTGGCTTTCGGCACCGCCAACATCAATTTCGACCAGGATCCGGCGCAAGGCATCGCCGAGGCGGTGTTTTCACCGGAACGCATCGATGAAGTCTATCTCGACCGGCTGCTGACCCAGTGCGCCGAGCATCTGTCGCTGCTGGCAGCGCCTTCGACGCTCGAACGCGTCTATGATTTCGATCCCGAGGCCTTCGCGCAGCTCATCGACACCGCCCAGCGCAGCGTGCCGCTTCTGGTGCTCGACGTCCCCCATGCCTGGACGGGCTGGACCAAGAACACCCTGGTCAAGGCCGACGAGATCGTCATCACCGCGACACCGGAACTCGCCAATCTGCGCAACACTAAGAACCTCGTCGATATGCTCAAGCGGCTTCGTCCCAATGATCCGCCGCCCAAGCTGATCATCAACCAGGCCGGCGTGCCGAAGCGCCCGGAGATTTCGCCGTCAGATTTCGCCGAGCCGCTCGGCCTGTCGCCGATGTCGGTCATTGCGTTTGATCCGTTGCTGTTCGGCAATGCCGCCAACAACGGACGCATGCTTGGCGAAATGGATGCCAAAAACCCGGTTGTCGCGATGATCAACGAAATGGCGCATGTGCTGACCGGGCGCAGCGAAATCAAGATTAAGAAGAAGGCCGGGCTCGGCAGCCTGCTCGGCAAGCTCTCGCGCAACAAGAAGTGACGCTTCAGCAGTGGAACCGGTAGTCGAT
>NZ_RZOL01000667.1:0-1931 GCF_004022985.1 Mesorhizobium sp. M7A.F.Ca.ET.027.02.1.1
CAGTATCAGCGCCGCGCCGACCTCATCCCCAATCTGGTCGAGACGGTGAAGGGTTATGCCTCGCACGAAAAGGATACGCTCGACGCGGTGGTCGAGGCACGCGCCAAGGCAACGCAGATCACGGTAACACCGGAAACGCTGAAGGATCCCGAAGCCCTCAAGAAGTTTCAGGATGCCCAGGCGGGGCTGACCAGCGCGCTGTCGCGGCTGATCGCGGTCTCGGAGGCCTATCCCGACCTCAAGGCCAATCAGAATTTCCTGGCGCTGCAAGCCCAGCTCGAAGGCACCGAGAACCGCATCGCGGTGTCGCGGCGCGACTACATCCAGGCGGTCAGGGACTACAATCTGACGCTGAGGACCTTCCCCTCGGTGCTGTGGGCGACCTTCTGGTTCCGCGGCAATGAGCCCTTTGCCAATTTCACTGTCGCCGAAGACAAGATGCAGCCGCCGAAGGTCGATTTCGGCACGAAGCAGGGCGGGTGAACGTCGACTGTCATCGGAATAAATCCCGCGAAATGACGGGCTGCTGGCGTGCAAACACCCCCCTCTGTCCTACCGGAACCGGCCCTTCGCTGCCGCTTCGGGCGTTCGTCGTTCGGAAAGCCAAGCAATTGGCTTCCCGTCCGCTACGCGGATCAGTCCTCACCCCCCTCAAGGGGGGAGATTGGCAGCTTCGGCGCTGACGCCGATCTTGCGACGTTGAAAATTGGAGAAAGCGGAGATGGCGGCCAATCTTCCCACTTGAGGGGGAGATGCCCGGCAGGGCAGAGGGGGGGGGCCCGGAATGCAAGCCTAGGGTTCCTTTTCGCTCTTCTAAGCCTCCTCTTCCTCCCCTTCACCGCCCTCGCCGCCGATCTCCCCGCGCTCACCGGCCGTGTCGTCGACAATGCCGGCATCATCGATGCCGCGACCAAGGCGGCGCTGACACGGAAGCTTGCCGATTTCGAGACAAAAGGCTCCGACCAGATCGTCGTGGCGACGATCCCGAGCCTTGAGGGCGAGGAGATCGAGCCTTACGCCAACCGCCTGTTCCGCTTCTGGAAACTTGGGCAGGCGAAGGAAAACAACGGCGTGCTGCTGCTGGTTGCGCCGAACGACCGCAAGATGCGCATCGAGGTCGGTTATGGGCTGGAAGGTACGCTGACCGACCTGCACACCAAGCTGATCATTGAAAACGACATGGTGCCGGCGTTCCGCGCCGGCGATTTCTCCGGCGGCATCAGCAAAGCCGTCGACGACATGGTCATGGTGCTGGAAGGCAATCCGGAGGAGCTGGAGGCGCGCGGCGAGCGCAACCAGCAGGCGCCCTTCGAGTCCGACGACCTGTTCTTCACCGTGTTCATCGGCATATGGATAACCATTATGGTCGGCAGTCTTGCTGTCTCCATCTTGCCGCCGATCTTCGGCCAGAAGCTTGGTCCCGGCCGTTACCGCTGGCTCGGCATGACCTTCGAGCCAAGCCGGCGATCCTCCCGTAGTGGCTGGTCGTCGGGAAGTTCCAGCGGCGGCTGGTCTTCGGGGTCAAGCAGCGGTGGAGGCTTTTCCGGCGGCGGCGGTTCGTCCGGCGGCGGCGGCTCGTCGGGAAGCTGGTGATGGCATGACGATACCCAGCATCAGCCTGTCGAAACGCGACCGCCTCGCCTCGGCTGTCCTGATTGCCGCGGTCGTGCTGTTCTCCTGCGTCATGGCCTACGCGGCCGACCTGCCGGCGCTGACCGGCCGTGTCGTCGACAATGCCGGCATCATCGATGCCGCGACCAAGGCGGCGCTGACGCGGAAGCTCGCCGACTTCGAGACAAAAGGTTCCGACCAGATCGTCGTCGCGACGATCCCCAGCCTCGATGGCGAGGAGATCGAGCCCTACGCCAACCGCCTGTTCCGCTTCTGGAAACTTGGCCAGGCGGCCGAGAACAATGGCGTGCTCCTGCTGG
>NZ_RZOL01000668.1:0-1931 GCF_004022985.1 Mesorhizobium sp. M7A.F.Ca.ET.027.02.1.1
ATGACAAGGTCTCCGGCTCCGGCCGGCTCGAAACACCCGACAAGAAATCGGTGGTGTTCCAGGATGCCCGACTGTTGCCATGGAAACGAGCGCTGGAGAATGTGGTTCTTGGTCTCGACCTGCCGGACGCCGCCGAACGCGGACGGGTGGCGCTCGAAGAGGTTGGCCTAGGCGGCCGCGAGACCGCATGGCCGGTTGAACTGTCTGGTGGTGAGCAGCAACGCGTGGCATTGGCGCGCTCGCTGGTTCGTGATCCTGAACTGCTGCTTGCGGACGAGCCGTTCGGCGCTCTCGACGCTTTGACCCGCCTGCGCATGCACGATCTGCTGCGCCAGCTCTGCGCCCGCCACCAGCCGGCCGTGCTGCTGGTCACCCATGATGTGGACGAAGCCGTGACGCTGGCGGATCGGGTCTTGGTGCTCGACAATGGCACCATCGCCGCCGATATCGTCATCGACATCCTGAGGCCACGCGGTCATGGCGATCGCCGGTTCGGCGAGATCCGCTCCGAACTTCTGCGTCATCTCGGCGTCGAGACAAAGCCTGTGCTGCCCGTCTGAGGGCCACAAGACTTCTCGCTCAGCGTCACCACCCAGGAGGACCAACATATGCCCGCCGAAACACGACAGTTGAACCTCAACCTTTTCATTTATCCTGGCGGCCATCATGAGGCCGGCTGGCGCTACAAGGATTCCGCACCTGAACGAGTGCTGGATATCGCCTACTATCAGGAACTGGCGAAAAAGGCCGAGGCGAGCAAATTCGACGCGCTGTTCTTTGCCGATGGGCCAGCGCTCGCCGACAACATCCGCTACGCAAGCCGCTTCAGGCTGGAGCCGCTGACGTGGATTTCGGCGCTCGCCGCTGTGACGGAAAGAATAGGCTTCATCGCGACCGCCTCGACCACCTACAACGAACCCTACAATCTGGCCCGGCTGTTTGCTTCCGTCGATCATTTGAGCGGCGGGCGCGCCGGCTGGAACATCGTCACGACTGGCGACGAGTCCGCAGCGTTGAATTTCGGCTTTGATCGACATCCAACCCACGCCGACCGTTACGAGCGCGCCGGGGAATTCGTTGATGTGGTAACCAAGCTCTGGGACAGTTGGGAAGATGACGCGCTCGTCGCGGACCGGGATTCCGGCATTTTTGCCGACACCGACAAGATCCACCCTATCAACCACATCGGCAAATATCATCGGGTGAAGGGCCCGCTCACGCTTCCGCGCGCGCCGCAGGGGCGTCCGGTCTACGTCCAGGCAGGTTCGTCGCCAGACGGACGGCCGTTCGCAAGCCGCTATGCCGAGGCGATATTCACGGCACATCAGACACTCGGCAACGCGCAGGAATTTTATGCTGACATCAAAGCGCGCGTGAAGTCAGTTGGCCGCAACCCCGAGCTCGTCAAGGTCTTGCCCGGCATCAGCCCCTTCATCGGTTCAACCGACGCCGAAGCCCGGGCACTGCATGATGAGTTCAATGAGCTGACGCAGCCGGAATATTCGCTTCATCAGCTACGCCGCATCGTCGACGCCGACCTTTCAAGCTACGACCTCGATGGGCCATTTCCGCGCGAGCTCATCAGTATCGAGGGCGAGCGCGATGCGAGCAGCCGCTTTCACGTCGTACTGGACATCATCGAGCGCGAGAATCCAACCATTCGTCAGCTGCTCCACCGCCTGGCCGGGGCACGCGGGCATTGGGTCCAGGCAGGGACGCCAGAACAGATCGCCGACAAGATCCAGGAATGGTTCGACAACGGTGCCGCGGATGGTTTCAATGTCATGCCGCCTTATCTACAGGGCGGGTTCGATGTATTCGCCGAAGAGGTGGTGCCGATCTTGCGCCGGCGCGGACTTTTCCGGCACGACTATGACGGGCCAACACTTAGGGACCATTTCGGCCTGCCGCGTCCTGACAATATTTTCAGC
>NZ_RZOL01000669.1:0-1926 GCF_004022985.1 Mesorhizobium sp. M7A.F.Ca.ET.027.02.1.1
CCCCAACGGACCTGTTTTCGGCGATGGCCCGGCCACGACACCGTCTGGCTGAGAGCAACGCGCTCCCGCCCGTAACTGGGAAGAGCGGAATTCGAATGTCGCCATTGTCTCGGCTGGATGCCGCCTTTCATATGGTGCGATCGCACCATAGTCTTGGCCGCTGACAGGGGCGCGAATCTTCGCCGTATTCCCGGTACTCGGGCAGAGCCGGCCTTACCCGGCGTTGCGCTGCGCCTGCCGGCTGGCGCCGACCCAGCGCTCGACCTTCTCGAGCAACGCCCGGGGACTGATCGGCTTGGGCAGATAGTCGTCCATGCCTGCCTCCAGGCAGCGCTCGCGGTCCCCCTTCAGCGCATGCGCGGTGACGCCGACGATCGGCACATGCGTGCCGGTTTCTTCCTCCAGCCGGCGAATGGCGGCGGTTGCTTCGAGACCGTTCATCTCCGGCATGGAGACATCCATCAGGATCATGCACGGGTTCAGCCGGCCGAAGGCGTCGAGCGCCTTGCGGCCATTGCCGACGATCTCGAAACCATAACCGGTCTCGCCGAGGATCTGGGTGAACACCATCTGGTTCACCTCATTGTCCTCGGCCACCAGGATATCCAGCCTGTCGCCGCCAGCCGCCACCGGTGGCCGGGGGCGAATTGAGGGCGGCTGCAGCAGCGCCCGCTGTTCGGACGGCGCCGAGGGCTGCGTCCGCATCACATAACTCGCAGCGACGTCGGCTGCGAGCGGCTGCGCGTCGCTGCCGCTCGTGTTGTGGCGATGCCGCTGGATGGTGGCGACCAGCGTTTCCAGCAGCACCGAAGAGCGCGCCGGCTTGATCAGCTGGGCATCGATGCCAAGATCGCGATAGCTGGTGTTGGCGAGCGACTGGTCGACCGAGGTCAGCATGATGATCGGCGTGCCGGCAAGGCCGGCGGTGCTGCGCACGATCCGCGCCATTTCGGCGCCGCTCATTCCAGGCATCTGGTAGTCGAGCACGACGCAGTCGACCGGGACACCATAGGCGGCGGCGGCGATCAGCACCTTGAGGCCTTCGGCGCCGCTTTCGGCCGCGCAGGAATCGAACGTCCACGATGTCATCTGTTCGGTCAGGATGGCCCGATTGACGGCATTGTCGTCGACAATCAGCACACGCGCACCGGTCACGTCGATCGGCATGATGCGCTGTCCGTTTTGCTGTCCAGCCCTCGGCAGCGTCACCGAGAACCAGAAAGTCGAGCCCTTGCCTTCCGCACTTTCGACCCCGATGTCGCCGCCCATCAGCTCGACGAGCCGCGAGGTGATGGCAAGACCGAGGCCGGTTCCCTCATGCCGCCTCGTCGAAGAGGTGTCGACCTGGCTGAATTTCTCGAACACCAGTTTCAGTTTTTCCTCGGGGATACCGATACCGGTATCGGTGACCGAGATCGTCAGCTTCGTTCCGGTTGGAACCCTCTCGCCGGTGACGTCGACCAGCACATGGCCTTCATCGGTGAATTTCACCGCGTTGCCGAGCAGGTTGGTGACGATCTGTCTGATACGGCCGACATCACCGACGAACAGGCTCTCGAGCCGAGGTTCGACACGCACGATCAGCTCGAGGTCTTTTTCCTTGGCTCGTGTCGACACCAGCGTCGCCACATCTTCGATCGCCTCGGCCAGATTGAAGGGCGCCGGATCGAGCACCAGCTGACCGGCATCGATCTTGGAGAAGTCCAGGATGTCGTTGATGATGGTGAGCAGCGCATTGCCCGATTTCACGATGATGTCGGTAAACGTCTTCTGTTTCGGGTCGAGGTCCGATTTGGCCAGCAGCTCGGCCATGCCGAGCACGCCGTTCATCGGCGTGCGGATCTCATGGCTCATATTGGCGAGGAATTCCGACTTGGCGCGGTCGGCGAGCACGGCGCGCTGACGCGCTTCGCGCAGTTCCGCCTC
>NZ_RZOL01000066.1:0-21073 GCF_004022985.1 Mesorhizobium sp. M7A.F.Ca.ET.027.02.1.1
GAGAAACACCCATGAATCTCACCTGGATGGCGTGGACGCTGCCGACGGCAATCTTTTTCATCACGATCCTGGTGCTGCTCTGTGGCATGGCGGTCTGGGAATACGCCTCGCCTGGCGGCAATCCCCGGGTCGGCGTCCTGCGCTTCGAGACGACGCGCGGCGACCGCCTCTTTGTTTCGCTGCTCGGCAGCGCCTTTATCCATCTCGCTTGGCTGGGTCTTGTCGGACCCAACCTGTGGTGGGCTCTCGCTCTCTCCGTAGTCTACGCCGTTGGCGTGTTCCGCTACGTATAGAGGGGGAAACTGTTGGAGCGACCGCGTGCCGGCGACCGCTCCAGATCGCACTTGAAACTGAAAAGTGGAGGAAACGAAATGCGAAGGCAATTTTTAACATCAACGACTGCGCTTGTCCTGCTCTGGGGAGCAGGCCAGGCCTATGCCGGAATGGACGAAGCCAAGACCTTCCTCGATACCGAAATCAAGGACTTGTCGACGCTCGATCGCGCCGGCCAGGAAGCCGAGCTGCAATGGTTCATCGATGCCGCGAAGCCTTTCGCCGGCATGGACATCAAGGTGGTCTCCGAGACCATCGATACGCATAGCTATGAGTCCAAGGTTCTGGCGCCCGCCTTCACCGCGATCACCGGCATCAAGATCACTCACGACCTGATCGGCGAAGGCGACGTCGTCGAGAAGCTGCAGACGCAGATGCAGTCGGGCGAAAACATCTACGACGCCTACGTCAACGACTCCGACCTGATCGGCACCCATTGGCGCTACCAGCAGGCGCGCAGCCTGACCAAGTGGATGGCGAATGAGGGCAAGGACGTCACTAACCCCAACCTCGACCTCGCCGACTTCATCGGCACCAAGTTCACGACCGCTCCGGACGGCGACCTCTACCAGCTGCCCGACCAGCAGTTCGCGAATCTCTACTGGTTCCGCTACGACTGGT
Organism: Mesorhizobium sp. M7A.F.Ca.ET.027.02.1.1; assembly: GCF_004022985.1. Classification (NCBI taxonomy): domain Bacteria; kingdom Pseudomonadati; phylum Pseudomonadota; class Alphaproteobacteria; order Hyphomicrobiales; family Phyllobacteriaceae; genus Mesorhizobium; species Mesorhizobium sp. M7A.F.Ca.ET.027.02.1.1. The sequence goes on from NZ_RZOL01000066.1 coordinate 955, forward strand.
TCAACGACGAGAAGAACAAGGCCGATTTCAAGGCCAAGTACGGCTACGACCTCGGCGTTCCGGTCAACTGGTCGGCCTATGAGGACATCGCCGAGTTCTTCACCGGCCGCGAAATCGACGGCAAGAAGGTCTATGGCCACATGGACTACGGCAAGAAGGACCCCTCGCTCGGCTGGCGGTTCACCGATGCCTGGCTGTCCATGGCCGGCAATGGCGACAAGGGCCTGCCGAACGGTCTTCCGGTCGACGAATGGGGCATCAAGGTCAACGAGAAGTCGCAGCCTGTCGGCTCGTGCGTCGCGCGCGGCGGCGACACCAATGGCCCGGCTTCCGTGTATTCGATCCAGAAGTACCTGGATTGGCTGAAGGCCTATGCGCCGCCGGAAGCCCAGGGCATGACGTTCGGCGAATCCGGCCCCGTCCCGTCGCAGGGCACGGTCGCGCAGCAGATGTTCACTTACACCGCCTTCACCGCCTCCTTCGTCAAGGACGGGCTGCCGGTCGTGAACGCGGACGGCACCCCGAAATGGCGCTTTGCTCCCTCGCCGCATGGCGTCTACTGGAAGGACGGCATGAAGCTCGGCTACCAGGACGTGGGTTCATGGACGCTTCTCAAGTCCACGCCTGACGATCGCGCCAAGGCCGCCTGGCTCTATGCGCAGTTCGTCGTGTCGAAGACGGTCGACGTGAAGAAGAGCCATGTCGGCCTGACGCTCATCCGCGAGTCGACGATCCAGGACAAGAGCTTCACGGAACGCGCTCCGAAGCTCGGCGGCCTGATCGAGTTCTACCGCTCGCCGGCCCGTGTTCAGTGGTCGCCGACCGGAACGAACGTTCCGGACTATCCGAAGCTGGCACAGCTCTGGTGGCAGGCGATCGGCGATGCGTCGTCGGGTGCCAAGACGGCACAGGAGGCGATGGACTCGCTTTGCTCTGAGCAGGAAAAGGTCATGGAACGCCTGGAAAAGGCCGGCATCCAGGGCGATATCGGCCCGAAGATGGCCGAAGAGCATGATCTCGCCTACTGGAACGCCGACGCGGTCAAGAAGGGCAATCTGGCTCCTCAGTTGAAGATCGAGAACGAGAAGGAAAAGCCGGTCACCATCAATTACGACGAGCTGGTGAAGAGCTGGCAGAAGTAAGATTGTTCTAAGCGGGCGTCTGCGCCCGTGTGACATTGGGGGAGGCGGCATCTTGCCGTCTCCCCTGTTTGTGTAAAAGACTAAGCGGGGAGGCATAATGACCGGATACATCCTTGCCATCGACCAGGGCACGACTTCGACCCGGGCGATCCTGTTCGACGGCGAGATGAAGGTCGCCGGCAGCGGGCAAAAGGAATTCGCCCAGCACTATCCGGCCTCCGGCTGGGTCGAGCACGATCCGGAAGATATCTGGGCGAGTGTGGTGTCGACCGTGAAGGCGGCGCTGAAGAAGGCCGGCCGGAATGCTTCCGACATGGCGGCACTCGGTATCACCAATCAGCGCGAAACAGTCGTCATCTGGGACAAGGCGACCGGCAAGCCGATCCACAATGCCATTGTCTGGCAGGACCGGCGCACCGCGCCGCTGTGCCAGAAACTCAAGAAGCAGGGCCTGGAAAAGACATTCACCAAGAAGACCGGCCTGCTGCTTGATCCCTATTTTTCCGGCACCAAAATCGCCTGGATACTGAACAAGGTGAAGGGTGCGAGAAAACGCGCCGAGAAAGGCGAACTGCTCGCGGGCACCATCGACAGCTTTTTGATCTGGCGGCTGACCGGCGGCAAGGTCCACGCCACGGACGCCACCAACGCCTCGCGCACACTGGTCTACAACATCGCTGAGAATGCCTGGGACGACGAGCTGCTGTCGATCCTTAACATCCCAGCAAAAATGCTTCCCGAGGTGAAAGACTGCGCCGATGACTATGGAATCACGGAGAAAAATCTCTTTGGCGCCGAGATAAGAATCCTCGGTGTCGCCGGCGACCAGCATGCGGCAACCATCGGCCAGGCCTGTTTCGAGCCGGGCATGATGAAATCCACCTACGGCACCGGCTGTTTTGCGCTCCTCAACACAGGCAGCGACCTGGTGCGTTCGAAGAACCGGCTCTTGACCACCATTGCCTACAGGCTGAACGGCAAGACGACCTACGCGCTGGAAGGCTCGATCTTTATTGCCGGTGCTGCGGTGCAATGGCTGCGCGATGGCATCAAGGTGATCGGCAAGGCCGAGCAGAGCGGCAAATTGGCTGATGAAGCCGATCCGACCCAAAACGTCTACCTGGTGCCGGCCTTCGTCGGGCTCGGCGCGCCGCATTGGGACGCCGAGGCACGCGGCGCCATTTTCGGACTGACGCGCAATTCCGGCCCGGCTGAGTTTGCCCGCGCCGCGCTTGAATCCGTGGCCTACCAGACACGCGACCTGCTCGACGCCATGCGCAAGGACTGGAAGGGGGCTTCGGCCAAGACCGTGTTGCGGGTCGATGGCGGCATGGTGGCGTCGGACTGGACCATGCAGCGTCTGGCCGACATCCTCGATGCACCGGTCGACCGCCCGACCATTCTCGAGACGACCGCGCTCGGTGCAGCCTGGCTGGCCGGCTCGAAAGCTGGCGTTTGGCCGGATGCCAGGAAGTTCGCGAAGAGCTGGGCGCTGGAACGACGCTTCCAGCCGGACATGGATGGCTCCGTGCGCGTAGCCAAGCTCGCTGGTTGGCGCGATGCTGTGCGACGGACGTTGAGCGTGTCATAAACAGCCATCAGTGGTGGGTGATGGGGCGCGAGGAATGCAGCCAGATTGGTATCCTGCTTGGCGCGACGAGGCTATCGAACAGCTGAAGGCCAAAAATGCACGCTCGAACAAGGAGTTTCGCCTCGGCGATTGCTCGCGCTATGACTACGACCTGACGGCCGGAACGCTTCTGTTCTCGCAAGACCGGGTCGCCGAGGTGGTCACCGAGATCCAGATTGTCGGCTCAACGAGCACCGAGGCCGGCAACTGGCTGTGGGCTTGGGCAAATTCAAGCCTGCCCAGCGAGCTCCTCAGCGATGCAAAGCTGGTTCGATCCTTCGGAGAGCAGAATGGCATTGACGAACTGGCCCAAGCCTATGCGACGGATGCGGACAGTGGTTGGTTGGGAACTCAGTGCGGTGATGGCCCGTATCTGCAATGGGTTGGGTATCTATCGTTGTCCCAACAGAGAGGACGGCGGTGGCTTTTATCTGATGCTCAAGAGCATCAACTGGGCAAGTTGACGGCAACTGTTCTCGTCCGGCCAATCGATCAAAAGCCCGCGCCGTTGCCGGCGCGAGCTCCACTCAACGTATCTCAGCTACTTAAACGCGCCTTGATCAGTAAGGCGAACGGCACTCCTTGCGAGGGCCGTAGTTCGGCTGGAACGTGTTGTCCGAAGCACGGTAGCTGCGATAGCGGTCGTAGCACCACTGGACGTGGGCGTTGCCTCCGTAGACGCGGTTGTTCTCGTTGTTGATGATGGCACCGGTGATCAGCGCGCCAGTCGCGAACGCCGCAAGCGGGAACCAATAATCGCCGTGACGACGGTAGCCGGGGCGATATTCGCGATAGCCGCGATGGCCGTTCCAATACGCGCCGCGATTGCGGGAAAAATTACGGTCGCGCGAAAAACTGCGGTCACGCGAAAAATTGCGATTGTAGCGGTCCTTGCGCCACTCCCGGTACTGGACTGTCTGCACATCCGGCATCGCGGCCTGGGATTGCGGCACATAGTTCGATTGGGCGTTAACCGACACGGCCTCCGCCGCAACGAATGTGGCGGAGAGAGTGGCCGCCAGAAGGCTCGTTGTGATTCTGTTCATTGGTTTTCTCCTCGATGGTTTTGGCGGACGTCCCTGTGCCGGGAAAACGAGCGGCGCATACAATTGTTCCCCAGACTGGATGCCGCTGTCGGGCAGAAATGCCAGTGTTCCCTTGGCTGTTCTCCCACCGATGGCGCGGCTGGCAAGTGTCGCGACAGGGCGAAGCCGCCCGTGTTTGCGAGCCCTTTTTTTCCGGTTGACCGGTCGAGGCACTCTCCCTATGTTCCGCGCAATTTCGAGGGCCGCCTTTCGCCCGCGGGAGCGCGTAGCTCAGCCGGTAGAGCAACTGACTTTTAATCAGTAGGTCATGGGTTCGAATCCCATCGCGCTCACCAAATCCACCCGATGAACTGTCATCCATCTCTCGGGAAGGGCACACCACAACGGGCGGGGAAGCCGTCAACGCTTCCAGAAATCGCGGTGCGGTGCGAGCAACTCGTCGGCGATTTCGGGGAAGGGGCCAAAGACCTCGATCTTTTTCTGGCCGGAGTCGAGGACTGTGCGCGAAGAGAGGCTCATCGTCGGATTCTCCGCGTGATCTCCGGTGAGCGCCAGCAGCTCGGTCTCCTCGACCCCGTAAACCAGCCGCCCGATATTGGCCCAATACATCGTGCCGGCGCACATGGCGCACGGCTCGAAGGTTGAGACCAGCGTGCATTGCCACAGGAACTCCGGCTCATAGGCCGCCGCCGCGCGCCGGGCGAGCTCCGTCTCGGCATGGCGCACCGTGTCGAGATTGCCCTGCCGCATCAGCACGCGATCGTCCGGCCCGACCAGCACGCAACCGAACGGATGGTGCCCATGCGCCGCCGTGTCACGCGCGACGGCATCGGCGGACCGCAGGTGGGCGAGCATCTGATCGCGGGTCATGGCAAGATCCTGTCATGCCGACATCCACCGATGAGCGGCTGAGCGAGATTGGTGCCAACGGACGCGAGTGGCAAGAGCCAACTTTTGCTTGAGACCTTTGCCTCGGGATATCAGACCTTTGCCCTACAATCGCCGGCCGGTCTTGGCGTCGAACAGATGAGCACAGGCGCGGCAAAGCGGAAAGCCGGCTGAAAAGGCCATCCTCGCCGAGCTTCTCGAAGGAGTTCGGCGGCGCGAAAATGCGAACAGCGTCAGACGGAAGGCTCCCCGAACACCAGCGAAACATTCCCTCCGGCATGGCGCTCGAGGCGGCCGGCGAGGTCGAGTTCCAGCAGCACCATGAAGACCTGGGCCGGGTGCAGGCCGGTGTGGCGGATGATCTCGTCGACCGCCACTGGCGTCGGGCCGAGCGCCTCGATGACGCGGGCGCGGTCGCTTTCGCCGGGCGGTGGTGTGGCCGAGAAGTCGGGCGGCTCTTCGAACGGCGGCACGTCGGGCGCCCGCATGCCGGTCAGCGGAGCGATTGCCCGCGAAACGTCCGCTGCGTCGGTGACCAGGGTGGCGCCATCCTTGAGCAGGCCATTGGTGCCGGCGGCGCGTGGATCGAGCGGCGAGCCCGGCACGGCGAAGACCAGCCGGCCCATTTCGCCCGCAAGCCGGGCGCTGATCAGGGAGCCCGAGCGTTGCGCTGCCTCGACCACCACCAGCCCAAGGACCGCACCCGCGACAAGGCGGTTGCGGCGCGGAAAATCCTGGGCGCGCGGCTGCCAGCCGAACGGCATTTCCGAGATGATGGCGCCACGCTCGGCGATTTCCTCGCACAGGCCGGCATTTTCAGGCGGGTAAGGCAGGTCGAGACCGCCAGCCAGGACGCCGATCGTGCCGGTCGCCAGGCTGCCCTGATGCGCCGCCGTGTCGATGCCGCGCGCAAGGCCGGAGACGATTGCGTAGCCGTCGCGGCCGAGGTCGGCCGCCAGCATGCGTGCCATCTTGATGCCGGCCAGGGACGCGTTGCGTGCCCCAACGATGGCGACACCCGGCAGCCGAAAAACAGCTGCGTTGCCCTTTACCGCCAGCAACGGCGGCGGATGGTCCATGTTGCGCAATAGGGGTGGGTAATCTGCTTCACCGATCCCGACAAAGCGGGCGCCGGCCTTTCCGGCTAATTCCAGTTCGGCCTCGGCTTCGGCAATGGAAGGGATGCGAGCGATCCGGATGGCGCCGCCTGAAATCATCAGTTCCGGCAGTATCTCCAGCGCCACCTCGGCCGAACCGAAACGGTTGATGAGGTCGCGAAAGGATGCGGGGCCGACATTCTTGGTGCGGATCAGCCGCAGCCAGCTCAGCCGCTGCCGGTCGCTGAGACGCGGCCCGGCGGCCGGCCCACTCACCACGGCGGCAGGCTCGCTCACCCCTTGGCTCCGATCTTGCCCTCGGTGCCGGCAAGCAGGCGCGAAATGTTTTCCCGGTGCTTGATGAAAACGATGATGCTCATAACCACGAACAAGGCCGCATTCTGCGGTGTGCTCAGGACATAGAGGGCGATCGGCACGATGACCGCCGCCGTCAGCGCCGCCAGCGAGGAATAACGGAACAGGAATGCCATCACCAGCCAGGCGATGGCAAAGATCAGCGCCACCTGCCAGGCAAGGCCGATCAGCACGCCGAGATAGGTGGCGACGCCCTTGCCGCCCTTGAAACCGAGCCAGACCGGGAAGAGATGACCGAGAAAGGCGCCGAGACCGGCCCAGATCGCCAGGTCAGGCGCGAAATGGGCTGCTATCAGCACGGCGGCCGTGCCCTTCAGCGCGTCGAGCAGCAGCGTCGCGGCGGCAAGGCCCTTGTTGCCGGTGCGCAGAACGTTGGTGGCGCCGATATTGCCGGAGCCGATCTTGCGCACATCGCCAAGGCCGGCCGCGCGCGTCAGCAGGAGCCCGAACGGGATCGAGCCAAGCAAATAGCCAAACACGAGTGCTGGGATGAGGCTGTAAGTCATTGTTTCCCCCGCATTTCCCCCTGACAAGCCGGATCACGCGCGGTGCGCGGTAGCCGGCTCAGACGGAGAACACTGTGCGGCCCGCAACCAGCGTTTGCAAGACCTTGCCTTGCAGCCGCGCGCCTTCGAAACAGGTGTTTTTCGAGCGCGAACGAATGCCGCTCTCGCTGACGATCCAGGGTTCGTCGAGGTCGACAAGCGCAAGATCGGCGACAGCGCCCGGCTTCAGCGTGCCGCCGGGCAGGCCGAACAGTTTTGCGGGAGCGGTGGATAGGGTCTCGATAAGCCTGAGCAACGGCACGTCGCCATTGTGGTAGAGCCGCAGGGCCGCACTCAGCAGGGTCTCCAGCCCGATGGCGCCGGCCGCCGCATCGGCGAAGGGCAGGCGCTTGGTGTCGACATCCTGCGGATCGTGCGAGGAGACGATGATGTCGATCGTGCCGTCCCTGACCGCCTCGATCATCGCCAGCCGGTCTTCCTCGGCGCGCAAAGGTGGGGTCAGACGGAAGAAGGTGCGGTATTCGCCGACATCGTTTTCATTGAGCGACAGATTGTGGATCGCCACGCCTGACGTCACCGTCGCCCCGTCGGCTTTCGCACGTGTGACGGCGTTTGCTGCCATCGCCGTCGAGATCTTTGCTGCATGGTACGAACCATGCGTCAGCCGCGCCAGGGCCAGATCGCGCTCCAGCGGGATGGATTCGGCTTCGCGCGGAATGCCGGAGAGGCCCAGCCAGCTGGCGTAGAGGCCCTCGTTCATCACGCCGGACGAACCGAGGTCCGCATCCTGCGTCTCGTGCACGATGGTGGCGCCGAAGTCGCGCGCATAGGTCAGCGCGCGGCGCATCACCAGCGCGCTCGATATGGTGTGGCGGCCATCGGTAAAGGCGACCGCGCCGGCTTCGCGCAGCAGGCCGAACTCGGTCATTTCGCGCCCGTCGAGGCCCTTGGTGATCGCCGCGGCCGGAAAGACGTTGACGATGGCCGTGTCCTTGGCCGTGCGCAGCACGAACTCGACCAGCGCCACATTGTCGATCACCGGATCGGTGTCGGGCATCATGACGATGGAGGTGACGCCGCCGGCCGCCGCCGCGACACTTGCCGACGCGATAGTCTCGCGATGCTCGCCGCCCGGTTCACCGATGAAGACCCGGCCGTCGATCAGGCCTGGAATGATCGCCTTGCCGGCGCAGTCGACAACGGTTGCGCCCTCGGGCGCGCCCTGGTTCAGCGCCGCCTTGCCGGCGACAAGGATTTTCTTGCCATCGACGATGACAGTGCCGACCTCGTCCACGCCGCGCGAGGGGTCAACGATGCGGGCGCGCTCAAAAACCGTTATGCTCATGCCCCACGGCCCTCGTGGTTGCGGCGCGGATCGAGCAGCGCTTCCATGACGGCCATGCGCACGGCGACGCCCATTTCGACCTGTTCCTGGATGACGCTCTGCGGACCGTCGGCGATTTCCGAGGCGATCTCGACGCCGCGGTTCATCGGCCCGGGGTGCATCACCAGCGCATCGCCCTTGGCCGCCTTCAGTTTTTCCGCATCGAGGCCGAAATAGCGGAAATACTCGCGCACCGAAGGCACGAACGCGCCTTCCATGCGCTCGCGCTGCAGGCGCAGCATCATCACCACATCGGCGTCCTTGAGGCCCTCGGCCATCGAGCGGGTGACGATGACGCCCATCTTCTCGATGCCGGTGGGCAGAAGCGTCGACGGTGCGACGACGCGCACCTGCGCGCCGAGCGCGTTGAGCAGCATGATGTTGGAACGTGCCACGCGCGAATGCAGGATGTCGCCGCAGATTGCCACGATGAGCTTCGACAGCGGGCCCTTGGCGCGACGAATGGTCAGCGCATCGAGCAGCGCCTGTGTCGGGTGTTCATGCGCGCCGTCGCCGGCATTGACGACGGAGCAGCCGACCTTCTGCGCCAGAAGCGCGGCCGCACCGGCCGATTGGTGACGGATGATCAATATGTCGGGCCGCATCGCATTCAGCGTCATCGCCGTATCGATGAGCGTTTCGCCCTTCTTCACCGAAGAGCTCGCAACCGACATGTTCATCACATCGGCGCCGAGCCGCTTTCCGGCCAACTCGAACGACGACTGCGTGCGCGTCGAGGCTTCATAAAAGAGGTTGATCTGTGTGCGGCCGCGCAGCGTCGAGGTTTTCTTCTCGGACTGCCGCGAGATCGCGACCGCTCGGTCCGCCCTGTCGAGCAACAGCTCGATATCGGCGGGGGAAAGGTCGCGGATGCCCAGAAGATGGCGATGAGGATAGGGGGACGAAGCGTCGGTCATCTCAAGGCGCTGCTATAGGGTGGAGACTTTGCGGCTGCAAGCGCCAGCTTTGCATTGCAGCCGTTCTCCTCAATTTTTTCGTATAGATGGCCGATTGTATCGGCCGGTATTTTCATCGCGCGCGCTGCATGGCTTGGCTATATCTAGCCGACAGCCTCGGATTCGTGGCTTTCTGACGATAGAAGGATTGGGCGTGACCGACGACGTGACGAACCAGCCGCCGCCGCTGACGGGCGGCAACGCCTGGCGGGGCGATCCGTTGCTGATCCAGCTCGCGGAGCGTTTTTCCGATCCGGTGCGCAAAGATCTCGACGGTCTCGGCCGCTTCGTGCTGACGCAGGAGGCGCAGGAACTGGCGCGCCTCGCCAATGTCGAGACGCCGAAGCTCAGGACGCATGATCGCCAGGGACGGCGCATCGACGTGGTCGAGTTCCATCCCGCCTATCACGCCTTGATGCGCCGCTCTGTGGCCAACGGGCTGCATTCCTCGGTGTGGGAGAACGGCGACACCGAGATCGGCCGCCGCCATCAGGTCCGTGCCGCCCGGTTTTATCTGACGGCTGAGCTCGAGACCGGGCATCTGTGCCCCATCACCATGACCAACGCTTCGCTGGCGGCCTTGATGGCCAGCCCAAAACTGTTTCGCGAATGGGCGCCGCGCGTGACGACGCGCAAATACGACCAGAGCCAGAAACCGCCGGTCGAGAAGGCCGGGCTGACGCTCGGCATGGGCATGACCGAGAAGCAGGGCGGCACCGATGTGCGCGCCAATGTGACGAGGGCGGAACGCGCCGGCAGCGGTTTTTATCGTCTGACGGGGCACAAATGGTTCATGTCGGCGCCGATGTCGGATGCGTTCCTGGTGCTGGCGCAGGCGCCGGAGGGGCTGTCGTGCTTCCTCGTGCCGCGCGTTCTCGGTGATGGTTCGGGCAACGGCTTCCGCTTTCAGCGACTGAAGGACAAGCTCGGCAACCGTTCCAACGCCTCCTCCGAAGTCGAATTCGTCAATGCCATCGGCGAGATGGTCGGCGAACCCGGTGCCGGTGTGAAGACGATCATGGACATGGTCACCCTGACCCGGCTCGATTGTGCCATCGCCTCGTCGGCGATCATGCGCGCGGGCCTCGCCGAGGCCGTTCACCACGCCCGCCATCGCCAGGTGTTCGGTTCGACCCTGATCGAGCAGCCGTTGATGCAGCGCGTTCTGGCCGACATGGCGCTCGACGTCGCCGCCGCCACCGCGCTGTCGTTCCGGTTGGCGCGCTCCTTCGACGAGGCGGCCAGCGATCGCGGCGAGGCGGCGTTTGCCCGGGCCATGACGCCGGTCGTCAAATACTGGGTCTGCAAGATCGCGCCCCCGCTGCTCTATGAGGCGATGGAGTGCCTAGGCGGCAACGGCTACGTCGAGGAGGCGCCACTCGCCCGCTACTATCGCGAGGCCCCGGTCAACGCGATCTGGGAAGGCTCGGGCAATGTCATGGCGCTTGATGTGCTGCGCGTGCTCGGCCGTGCGCCCGGCCTGTTCGAGGATGTGCTGGCCGGCATCGACCGTGATCTCGGCGCCGGCGGACGCGGCACGATCGGCGTTCTGAAGGCGGCGATGCAGGTTGCCTCAACCGACGAAGGTTCGGCCCGGCTGCTGACCGAGCAGTTGGCACTGTCGGCTGCGGCGGCGGAATTGCGCCGCCTGGGGGCAGGGCGGATCGCCGACGCTTTCGTCGAGACGCGTTTGGCCGGCCAATGGCGCAACACCTATGGCATGATCGATTCGCGCCACGATGCACGCATGATCATCGACACGCTCTATCCGCCGGTGAACTGAGCGGCGAGCATCGCAAAAATCGGCGCCATCCACAGTTTTGACGCGTTGGCGGGCATCCTCCCGCGTATGGCTAATCACCGTTAACCTTAACAAATGGTTTCCGTTGCGATGGCGCACGGCAAGGCCCATTGTCCCGGCGCGAGCAGGGAATGGTTCAGATTGGCCGTCTCTTGCTTTGCGAAGCAGGAACACCGATGCGACAGGTACTGACCTCTTTTCTGGCCTTGCACTGGGCGATTGTTTTCGCCCTGCTTGCGCTCATCTGCATCGACGGAAACCGGGGTGTGGCGGCGGCGCTCGGCGTGCTGGGCACCACAATCGAGGGTACCCGCTTCGTCGACCTCGACAATTTCGTTGTCGTGGCGCCGCTCGCCACCGCATTGCTTGTCGTCGCGGTTCTGTTTTTCTGGGCCTTTGTCGAAGCCCTGGTCAACGACGCGACCAGTCCCGGCGCCGACAGCGTCGCCCGCATCGCCTTCATCTGCGCGTCCGGCATGTTGTCGCTGATCGTCATCGGAGGTGCTGCGCAAGGCATCAACGGGCTGTTCATGGCGGTTGCCGTGCAGCTGACGGCACTTCTGGCGTCCTATGTCGCCATGCTTGCCGAGCGGCGGTCCGTGGTTGCGGCAGCGGCTTCCGGCGAAAGCGAGATCCATGCCGTCGCGCATGACATGGCAAAAGCCGCGGCTCACAATTCGCTGCTCTCACTCATATCAGGCCGAACGGTCTCCAAGACCGGCTCCAATCACAGGGGAGGCCGCTGATGCGTTACATCTTCGGGTTCTGGGCGGCGCCGATGGCGATTTTCTGGGGCTGGTTCTATCTGTCGGCCAATGATCTCAATTTCGGCTACACGATGCTCAGCCGACAGATGCACGACTTCTTCTTCCAGCTCTATGGCCAGATGCTCGGCATCGATCCGGCGATCATTCCCGGCATGGTGGCGAAGACGTGCGTCTTCGACGGGTTGCTGCTGATGGCGCTTTGGGCCTTCCGCCGTCGCCGCGAAATCGCCGGCTGGGTCAGACAGCGCTGGGCGGGTCCGGTTCCGTTCGAACGGATGCGTGGAGCGACTGAAGCCGGTCCAAAACTCCCTGCAGAATAAACGCGGCTGCCGCCGAATCGATCTTGCCGGCGCGCTTGCGGCGCGAGAAATCCATCTCGATCAGCGTTCTTTCGGCCGCGACCGTCGATAGTCTCTCATCCCAGAGCACGAAGGGCAGGTCGCTCATCTGGGCCATGTTGCGAACGAAGGCGCGCGATTTCTGCGCACGCGGACCTTCCGAACCGTCCATGTTGATCGGCAGCCCAATCACCACCGCGCCGGCATTCTCCTTATGCAGCAAGGCGAGCAGCACCGCCGCATCGAGCGAGAATTTCCTTCGCATGATGACCGGGCGCGGATGGGCGAAGGAAAATCTCTGGTCCGAGACCGCGACGCCGATCGTCTTGTCGCCGAGGTCAAGTCCCGCCAGCGTCTTGCCGCCAGTCAGCCGCGCCGGCAATTCCTCGATCGTGATAATGCCCACCGGCTGTCCTTCGCCTTTCACCACCACGTGTTTTGTCAAACGCGTGGTGGACACAGTAACCCTTTGATCTCGGGGCCGTCGGCGTTCTATCCTTTGGCAAGATAAAAATCGAGGAATGCATTCATGAAACTGACCTGGTACGGCCACTCGGCCTTTCGCATCGAGACCGCTGATGCCAAGATCCTCATCGATCCTTATCTGATCGGCAATCCGTCCTGGACCGGCGGCTGGGAGGGACCGGCGGAGGGAATCACGCATGTACTGCTGACGCATGGCCACAGCGACCACATCAGCGGCGCGCTGGAAGTGCTTGGCAAAAGCGGCGCCCAGCTAGTCGCCAATTTCGAGATCTGCATGTACCTGGTCGGCAAGGGCGCCAGCGACAAGAAGATCAACCCGGGCAACATCGGCGGCACCGTCGATTGCGGCGGCTTCACCACCACTTTCGTCCAGGCGCTGCATTCATCCTCGTTCCCCGGCGAAGGTGGCCAGAACACCTATCTCGGCAATCCGGGCGGCCTCGTCCTGCATTTCCCTGAAGACAAGACGCTCTACCACATGGGCGACACCGACATCTTTTCCGACATGGCGCTGATCAACGAGTTGCACGAGCCGAAGATCGGCATTGTGCCGATCGGCGACCGCTTCACCATGGGAGGCGCGGTGGCCGCACTTGCCTGCCGGCGCTTCTTCAAGTTCGACACCGTGGTTCCCTGTCACTTCGGCACCTTTCCGATGATCGACCCGACCGCCGACAAGTTCGAGGCCGGCCTGGAAGGATCCGGCATCAAGGTGGCTTTGCCCAAGATTGGCGAGACGATTACGATTTAGAAGCAGCCAAAATGGAATAAAACCATGGCTTTGAGGCAATCTTTTTGCGTTTCCATACTGGTCGCGGCGTCGCCCGCGCTCGCCGCGGATGATTTCATCGAAGGCGTCTACCTTCAGTCCGAGGAGCTTTGCAAACAGGCCAAGAAGGACACGCTGCAAACGCTGATCGACGCCGGCAACATCGTGCTTTCGGCATATGGCCTGCAAAGCGTCGAATACAATTGCGAGTTTCTGCAGATCAGCAAGGCGACGGCTTCGCCGAGCTGGGCGGTGACGGCCATCTGCCAGGAACCGGGTTATGTCTTTCCCGACGTTCTCTCGGTGACGCAAATGAACGCGAGCCAGATCGATCTCGTGTCGGTTCGGCCCGTCGACGACGAAAGCGAAGCAAGCGGCAACAGCGGCAGCTACTATCTGTGCGAAGGCGTTGCCCTGCCATAGACGTATTCTGAGAGCCGACGAGCGGGCCGTCGGCACAGCCTGGTCTCTCGCACGATGCATGTTGCGCAGCGCGCGCGGCGCCGCTATAGCCCGAACTGGTTTTCCCCGAGGCAAAAACATGTCCGTAGATCTTCAGACAGTGAAGCGCGTCGCGCATCTCGCCCGCATCGCGGTGAGCGAAGAGGATGCCGAACGGATGACCGGCGAGCTGAACGCCATTCTGGGCTTCGTCGAGCAGCTGAACGAGGTCGATGTTTCCGGTGTCGAGCCAATGACCTCGGTGACGCCGATGGACATGAAGAAGCGCAGCGATGTCGTCACCGACGGCGGCAAGGCGGCCGACATCGTCGTCAACGCGCCGGCGACCGAAGAGAATTTCTTCCTCGTGCCGAAGGTCGTGGAGTAAGTCCGCCGATGGCAATCGAGATCGCCATTGAGACGCCGCTCCAGGACGACCTGCGCGGGCTGGTCACCGAACTCAACGAGACCTTGCTCGAACTGACGCCGCCGGAGCATTGCTACCATTTGACGGTTGAGCAGATGGCCGGTGAGGACACGACGGTTTTCATCGCCCGAGATAAAGGCCTGGCCATTGAAGGCTGCGGCGCGCTGAAGCGTCATGACGGCGCCATTGGCGAGGTCAAGCGCATGTATATCAGGCCGTCGCATCGCGGCCAGAAGATCGGCGCGAAAATCGTTGAGCGGGTCGAGGCGCTGGCGCGCAACGAGGGACTGAAGCGACTGGTGCTGGAGACGGGCGATCGTCATCCCGCGGCGTGGACAGTCTACGAACGCGCCGGGTTTTCGCGTTGCGGCCCGGTGCTGGATTATCCCGATTCTGAGTGGTCGGTGTTTTACGAAAAGAGCCTTTGATGAGCGACCTGACCCAGCTGACGATTTCACAGGCCCGCGCCAAGCTGCGCGGCAAGGAAATCACCGCGACCGAGATCACCGAGGCCTATCTCGGCGCTATCGAGCGCGCCAATCCGGCGCTCAATGCCTATGTCGCCGTGACCGGCGACAAGGCGCGCTACATGGCCAAGGCGTCCGACGCCAGGCTGGTCAAGGGCGAGGGCGGTGCGCTGGAAGGCATTCCGTTGGGGATCAAGGACCTGTTCGGCACCGAAGGCGTCCACACGCAGGCTTGCAGCCATGTGCTCGACGGGTTCAAGCCGCGCTACGAATCGACCGTTACGTCAAATCTGTGGGCCGACGGCGCCGTTATGCTCGGCAAGCTCAACATGGACGAGTTCGCCATGGGTTCGTCCAACGAGACGTCCTACTATGGTCCGGTCATCAATCCGTGGCGGCGCTCGCGCCTCGATACTGCGGTGATGCCGACGACGCATCAGGGCGACGGCGGCTTCGTCTCGGCCGGCGGCACGAGGACCGTGCGCAGCCTGGACAATGCGCAGTTGGTGCCGGGTGGCTCTTCTGGCGGGTCGGCCACGGCAGTCTCCGCCTTCCTGTGCGCCGGCGCGACCGCGACGGATACTGGCGGCTCGATCCGCCAGCCGGCCGCCTTCACCGGGACGGTCGGCATCAAGCCGACCTATGGCCGCTGCTCGCGCTGGGGTATCGTCGCGTTCGCCTCGTCGCTCGACCAGGCCGGCCCGATCGCGCGCGACGTACGCGATGCCGCGATCCTGTTGCAGTCGATGGCCTCGGTCGATCCGAAGGACACGACGTCGGTCGACCGGCCGGTGCCGGACTATGAGGCCGCGATCGGCAAGCCGATCAAGGGCATGAAGGTCGGCATTCCCAGGGAATACCGCGTCGACGGCATGCCCGAAGAGATCGAGGCGCTGTGGCAGAAGGGCATTGCCTGGCTGAAGGACGCCGGCGCCGAGATTGTCGACATTTCCCTCCCGCACACCAAATACGCGCTGCCCGCCTATTACATCGTGGCGCCCGCCGAGGCTTCGTCCAACCTCGCCCGCTATGATGGCGTCCGCTACGGCTTGCGCGTGCCGGGCAAGGATATCGTCGACATGTATGAGAAGACCCGCGCCGCCGGTTTCGGCCGCGAGGTCAAGCGCCGCATCATGATCGGCACCTATGTGCTGTCGGCCGGCTACTACGACGCCTACTATCTGCAGGCGCAGAAGGTGCGCAATCTGATCAAGCGCGATTTCGAGACTGTCTTCGCCGCCGGCGTCGATGTCATCCTGACCCCGGCAACGCCGTCCGCCGCCTTCGGCGTCGCCGATGAGGACATGGCTGCCGATCCGGTCAAGATGTACCTCAACGACATCTTCACCGTCACGGTGAACATGGCCGGCCTGCCGGGCATCGCCGTACCCGCCGGGCTCGACGCCAAGGGCCTGCCGCTCGGGCTGCAACTGATCGGCCGGCCGTTCGACGAGGAAACGCTGTTCCAGACCGCCGCCGTCATCGAGCAGGCCGCAGGCACGTTCCAGCCGGAGAAGTGGTGGTAGAGAACGAAAAGATCATGTCGTATGGATTTGCCAGCTTGCTACTGCTGGCCATCCTTCTGCCGCTCTATTGCTACTGGCTTTGGCGCGGTGTTCCTGTACTGATCTCAGCTTTGAAAACGAAAACGCTCAAGACAAGGACAGGATTACACCGGAAAAGCGAAGATCCGGGAATATATTGGCTCGGCGTTGGTTTTTACATTTTGGCGTTGACCGTAATTCCGCTGTGCATATTTTCCATTGTGTATCCTTATTTGTAAGATATTGCCGTTATTCGTGCCAGAGCGTAGATTTCGTATAAATCGACGGGCACTCCGAGGGACATCCGGCTCCTATGTTCTTCTACCTTTCCAAGATCTTCTGGTTCTTCATCCAGCCGCTCAACCTGGCGATCTTCCTGCTGCTGGCGGGATTGCTCGCGGCCATGATCGGGCGCCGGCGGCTGGCGGCCACCGGCAGCGTGCTGGCATTTCTGCTCCTTGCGTTGTCGGCGTGGACGTCGCTCGGCGCCATGATGCTCAATCCGCTGGAAGAGCGCTTCGCGCGCCCGCCGCCGCCGAGCACGACGATGCCGTCGACCTTTGCCGGCAGCGGCGATCGGATGGTCGAGACCGCAGTTCTGGCCCGGCGCTTTCCCACCGCCAAGGTGGTCGTCTCCGGCGGCACCGGCGCGTTGTTTCTCGATGGCGAGGGCGATGCCGCAACCGCGCCGCGCCTGCTCACCGCGCTTGGCGTGGCCGCCGATCGTCTGATCCTGGAGAACAAATCCCGCAACACCTATGAGAACGCGGTCTTCACCAAGGAGTTGGTCACGCCGAAGCCCGGCGAGACCTGGCTGCTCGTGACCTCAGCCTTCCATATGCCGCGCGCCAAGGCGCTGTTCGACAAGGCTGGCTTCGCCACCGTTCCCTGGCCGGTCGACTATCGCACCTCGGGCAAAGAAGGCATCGGGCTGTTCCGCGATAATCCGGCCGACTCACTGCAGGCCACCACCATGGCCATCCGCGAATGGATCGGGCTTTTTGCCTATTGGCTGTCTGGCCGGATCAATCAGCCTTTTCCAGGCGGCTGACCGATCACCGCCTGCCTGGCGGCCGAGAAGAACTGGCGCCGCACCAGAACGGCCAGCAGCAACAGCGTCGACAACACGAACACCATGGGGTCGACGAACCAGCCGAGATAACCGATCGAGAAGAACACCCCGCGCAGGCCGGAGTTGAAGTGCTTTCCGGCCAGCATGTTCATTTGCGCCGCACGCCACACCGCCGTTTCGGTGACCGGATTGCGTGAGGCTTCGCCATGCGGGATCGGCACGGCGCCGATCAGGATCGTGCAATAGTTGAACAGCCGGTACGCCCAGCCGAATTTGAAGAACGAAAACGCCAGGATCAGCACCAGCCCGAACACCTTTATCTGGAAGGCCGCGCGCGACGGCGCGCCACCCAGGGGCAGGTCGCTGAGCACTTCAAGAACCCGGTCGGACGCGCCGAGCAGGGCAAAGCAGCCGCCGATGGCGATCAGCGAGCTGGAGGCGAAGAAGGCGGTGCCTTGCTGCAGCCCGCTCATAATGGCGGTGTCGACGATGCGGATCTCGCGCTCGGCCATGGTCCGCATCCAGGCTTGCCGCTGTGCATTCATCGCCGTCGTCAGCGATATGCGGCTGACCAGCTTGCCATCGGAGGCGAACGTGTGCAGCAGCCACGCGACGAGGAAGAAGGCCAGCGCCGCGAGATCGGCTGTCGAAAGATCGAGGGAATCGCCCATGGACTGAATTTATCACATTCAGCGCAATCGCTTCGATGTCCGCATACAGCGATCGTACCAATGTCGCTGCCGGAGCAAACAAGGTCGGCGGGTGCAGCGCCGCGATTTCCAAAAGAGCGGAAACATCGTGGGAATTCCTATATGTAGTCCTCGACCTGACTCCAGGAGACAACGCCGCGTGTTCCTTTCGTTTTTCGCCCTGTTCAAGATCGGCATAGGACCCTCGAGTTCGCACACGATGGGGCCGATGACCGCCGCTGCGCGGTTTCTCGACGAGGTCGCGGGAAATGACTGGCCGCGTCCGGCGGGCGTCAAGGTTGACCGGCTTGGCGCGAGCCTGCACGGGTCACTCGCCTACACCGGCATTGGCCACGGCAGTGATCGCGCCGTCATGCTCGGCCTTGCCGGTCTGACGCCGCAGACGGTCGATCCCGACCAGGCCGATGGCATTGCCAGCCGCATCGCCGCCGAAAAGCGCATTTCGCCGCCCGGCCATCCCTCCTATCGCTTTGATCCGGCCACCGATCTGGTGCTGGACCGCAAGACGCCGCTCACCGGTCACGCCAACGGCATGGCGTTCTACGCCTATGACGCCGGCGGCCGCCTGCTGCTCAAGCGCATCTATTATTCGATCGGCGGCGGCTTCGTGGTTTCCGAAGAAGAACTGCAGCGGATGAAAGCCAAGGGTTCGGTGACAACCGAAGGCAAGAAAGTGCCTTATCCGTTCAAGAATGCGGTCGAGATGCTGGCCATGGCCGGCAAAAGCGGCCTTTCCATCGCCGACATGAAACGCGTCAACGAGGAGACGCAGATGACGCGCGAGGAGCTCGACGCCGGCCTCGACGGAATCTGGAGCGCCATGAAGGGCTGCATCGACCGTGGCCTGTCGCAGGATGGCATCATGCCGGGTGGGCTGAAGGTGCGCCGCCGTGCCCGCATGCTGCACGATAAGCTGCAGGAGCAGTGGCAGCAGAACAAGCCCAATCCTTTGCTCGCCAATGACTGGCTGTCGATCTACGCCATGGCCGTGAACGAGGAAAATGCCGCCGGCGGCCGCGTGGTCACCGCGCCGACCAATGGCGCTGCCGGCACGCTGCCGGCGGTGCTGCGCTACTGGCTGCATTTCCATCCCGAGGCGGACCAGCCGAGCATTCGTGATTTCCTGCTGACGGCTGCCGCCGTTGGCGGCATCATCAAGACCAACGCATCGATCTCGGGCGCCGAGGTCGGCTGTCAGGGTGAGGTAGGCTCCGCGTCGGCGATGGCGGCGGCCGGCCTGTGCGCCGTCATGGGCGGCACGCCCGAGCAGGTCGAGAATGCCGCCGAGATCGCGCTCGAACATCATCTCGGCATGACCTGCGATCCGGTCGGCGGGCTGGTGCAGGTGCCGTGCATAGAACGCAATGCGCTGGGCGCGGTCAAGGCGGTGACCGCAGCGTCACTGGCCATCAAGGGCGACGGCATCCATTTCGTACCGCTCGATGCGGCGATCGAGACCATGCGCCAGACCGGCCTCGACATGAACGAGAAGTACAAGGAAACCAGCCTTGGCGGGCTTGCAGTCAACGTCGTGGAGTGCTGAAGGCTGGCCTAAACCGCCACTGTGGAGAAGTCGATCCGGTCGTTGACGCGTTCGCGTGCGGGACTAACCTTAAGCGATGTCTCTCAATCTCATAAAACTCTGTGTCGGCTGCGACAGCGTCGAGGATCTCGAAGAGTGGATCGCCTTCCGCCTCGACGAGCGGCGGCGCGCCGGTGAGCCGGTCGAGCAGTATCACACCACCCGCATGATGCCGACACGCGGCGCCGAGGTTTCCGATGGCGGTTCGCTCTATTGGGTGATCAAAGGCAATGTGCAGTGCCGCCAGTTGATCACCGAAATCCGGCCGTTCACCGACAGTGAAGGCATGGGCCGTTGCCATCTGATACTCGACCCCGAGGTTGTACGCACCGACTGGCAGCCGCGCCGGGCTTTTCAGGGCTGGCGCTACCTGAAACCGGCGGACGCGCCGCTCGATCTGGGCAAGGGCAAGGCCGGATTGATCGAGATGCCGCCGAAACTCAGGCGCGAGCTGGCCGATCTCGGTCTGCTCTGACCCCAGGTGGCATCACCGCCTGGCCCTTTGCACCGCCCGATGTGGGGCTTGCAAGCGATGTGGCAACGCCACATCTTGTTTTTCATGAGTGATAAGAAGCAGCCTGTGCCAGCGAGGACCAGTCCTGCGCCGGTCAAGCCTCAATCCAACGCCGGCGAGATCGACGCCTTCATTCGTCAGGCGAGGACACTTGCCGCGTCGGCGACCGGTTCGGGC
>NZ_RZOL01000670.1:0-1925 GCF_004022985.1 Mesorhizobium sp. M7A.F.Ca.ET.027.02.1.1
GCGCATCGAGGTGCGGCACTGGTCGTCGATGCGGATGAATTTGCCTGCCCTGTCGAGGTCGATCTGCTCGAGCCCCCAGCCTTCGGTCACCGGCTTGCGGCCGACCGTGACCAGGATTTTTTCGGCGGCGACCTTGGCGCTCTTGCCATCCGCCGTCTCGACCAGCAGCGCATCACCCTTGGTCGACAGCCCCTTGGCCTTGGCGCCCAGCATCACCTCGACGCCCAGTGCATTGAGCCGCTTGACCACCGGCCGGGTGAGTTCCGCATCATACTGCGCCAGCACGCGCGGCAAGGCCTCGACCACGGTCACTTTGGCGCCCATTTTGGCGAAGGCCATGCCGAGTTCCAGCCCGATATAGCCGCCACCGACGACAGCGAGTTTTTGTGGAACCGCGCCGAGTGCCAGTGCCTCGGTTGACGAAATCACCGGACCGCCAAAGGGCAGGAACGGCAGTTCGACCGGCGCCGAGCCGGTGGCGATGACGATCGCCTCGGCGCGGATGACTTGGCTTCCTGTCTCGGTTTCGACCTCCACAGTCTTGCCGTCGCGAAAGCTCGCCCAGCCATGCACGGTCTTGACTCCTGCCTTCTTGAGCAGGCCGGCGACGCCGCTGTTGAGCCGGCTCACGATGCCGTCCTTCCAGGCGATCGTCTTAGCCAGGTCGAGCGTCGGTGCGGTGAGCGAAATGCCAAGCGGGCTCTTGCCGCTCGCCATGTGTGAGACCCTCTCGAACTCTTCCGCCGCATGGATCAGCGCCTTGGACGGGATGCAGCCGACATTGAGGCAGGTGCCGCCTGGTTTGCCCGACTCGACGATCACCGTGTCGACGCCGAGCTGCCCGGCACGGATGGCGCAGACATAGCCCCCGGGACCGGCGCCGATGACGAGCAGCTTGCAGGAGATTTCTTTCATGTTGGCATCCTGGTTCACAATGGTGCTGGAAGGCAGATAATGTTGGGTCCTTCGCGCCGCCCTCGAAGCGCGTAATCTCCCCCCTCGAGGGGGAGATGTCGCCGAAGGCGACAGAGGGGGTCGCCGCGCGTAGAGCGCCGGCCTGCATCTGTCGCGCAAGGCGGTCGCGTCCAGTCGTACCAACCCCCTCTGGCCTGCCGGCCATCTCCCCCTCGAGGGGGGAGATTACGCCCTCCACTGCTTTCGCTGATTTTCAACATTGTAAGAAGAAAACCAGTCCTCCAAGGCAGAGGGGGGCGCTGTCCCGCCGGCATCTCGATTGTCCCGCCCCTCAATCCACAAAGATCAGCGCCGGCGTTTCCAGCAGCGTCTTTATCCGCTGGATGAACACCGCCGCGTCCCAGCCGTCGATCACCCGATGGTCGAAGCTCGACGACAGGTTCATCATCTTGCGCGGCATGAACTGGGTGCCGTCCCACACCGGCCGCACCATCATCTTGTTGACGCCGATGATCGCCACTTCGGGATGATTGATGACCGGTGTCGTCGCCATGCCACCCATGGCGCCGAGCGAAGTGATGGTGATGGTCGAGCCAGACAGCTCGTCGCGTGTCGCCGTGCCGGACTTGGCCGCCTCGGCCAGCCTGATGATTTCTGCGCCGCACTCCCAGATATCGCGCGCCTCGGCATGCTTGACCACAGGCACCACCAGCCCCGTCGGCGTCTGCGCGGCAATGCCGATATTGATGCCGCCATGCTGGTGGATGATGCCGGCCTCGTCGTCGAACAGCGAATTGAGATTGGGCTGGTCCGCTATCGCCTTGACCATGGCCCGCATCAGGAACGGCAGCAGCGTCAGCTTCGGCCGCTCCACGCCACCCTTACCTGGGCGCTTCTCCTTGTTGAGCGCGGCGCGCAATTCCTCCAGCGCGGTGACGTCGACCTCCTCGACATAGGTGATGTGCGGGATGCGCGATTTCGACAGCGACATCTTCTCGGCGATCTTGCGC
>NZ_RZOL01000671.1:0-1920 GCF_004022985.1 Mesorhizobium sp. M7A.F.Ca.ET.027.02.1.1
GCGGCCTGCGCCATGCGCAGCGCGATGTCGTTGGCCTCACTGCCGGTGCAGGTCAGGATGGCGGACGACAGGATGGCATCAAAGGTCGCGGTCAGCCGCTCGACATAATCGAGGATGGCGGTGTGCAGATAGCGCGTGTGGGTGTTGAGCAGGCTGGCCTGCCGGCACAGGGCTTCGACCACATGCGGGTGGCAGTGGCCGACATGTGCGACATTGTTGTAGGCGTCGAGATATTTCCGACCATCGGCATCGTAGAGCCAGACGCCTTCGCCGCGAACCAGATGCACGGGCTCGTCGTAGAACAATTGCGATTTCTCGCCGAGCAGGCGGGAACGCCGGCTAACCAGTGCCTCTTGTGATTGACTCATGGCGTCTTGAAACTCCGTTGTGGCCAGCTAACCGTCAGGCCTTCGATAGGCCTGCATCCAGCGCTTCGCCGATCTTCGTCACATCGGCAGCGCTGATGATGAGCGGCGGCGACAGGATGATGGTGTTGCCCGACACACGCAGCATGACGCCGGCCTCATAGGCGGCCTCCGAAACCACGGCCATGGTCTTCTTGTCGGCCGGCTTTTTCGTCGTGCGGTCCGAGACCAGCTCTAGCGCCGCCATCAGGCCCTTGTACCTGACATCGCCGACGATCGCATGCCTGGCCTTCAGCCCCTCCAGCGTGGCCGCGAGTTCGACGCCCCGTGCCGCCGCGTTCTCGTTCAGGCGAAGCCGTTTGGTCTCCGCAAGCGCCGCCAGACCCGCCGCGCAGCCGACCGGGTGGCCGGAATAGGTATAGCCGTGGCCGATCGCACCAAAACTGGTCTTGTCGGCCTCGAAGACATCGGCGACTTTTCCGCCGATCAAGGTCGCGCCGAGCGGGAAATAGCCTGACGTGATCGCCTTGGCGATGGTCATGAAATCCGGCTTCACGCCGGACAGACGCGAGCCCGACCATGCGCCGGTGCGGCCGAAGCCCGTCACCACCTCGTCGGCGATCAGCAGGATCTCGTGGCGGTCGCAGATCTCACGCACCAGTGGCATGAAGCTCTCATGCGGAACGATGACGCCGCCGGCGCCGAGAACCGGCTCCATGATGAAAGCGGCGATGGTGTCGCCGCCCTGGAAGGCGATTTCGTCCTCCAGCGCCTTGGCGCACAGTTTCGCCAGCCGCGCTGGGTTGGTCTCATCGAACGGGTTGCGGAAGGTCCAGGGCGCGGGAATGTGGAAGACGCCGGGCAGCAGCGGCTCGTAGTTGCGACGGAAATTGGCGTTGCCGTTAACCGACGCGCCGCCAAAATGCGTGCCGTGATAGCCCTTCTTCAGGGCGAGGAATTTTGTCCGGTCGGCCTGGCCGCGGATCTTCCAGTATTGCCTGGCCAGCCGAAGTGCCGTTTCGACCGAATCCGAGCCGCCCGAGGTGAAGAAGGTCCGCACCATGCCTTCTGGCTCGAACCATTCGCAGAGTTCGTAGGCGAGTTCTATCGACGGCCCGGTCGAGGTGCCGCGAAAGCCGGAATAATAGGGCAGCGCCCCGAGCTGGTCGGCGATCGCCTGCTTGATCGGGTCGCAGCTGTAGCCGAGATTGACGTTCCACAGGCCGCCGACGGCGTCGAGCACGGTCTTGCCGGCGATGTCGGTGACCATCACACCCTCGCCTTTCATGATCACCTTTGGCGGGTTGGCCCGCATCTCGGCCGGATGCGCCATCGGGTGCCAGATCGGCTTGGTGTTGGTTTCGGTGAGAAAATTGATGTCGCGCATAGAGGACTCCGCAAAAAAATCTCAGGCAACTGGGACGAGGCCGAAATGACTGAGGGCTTCGGCATAGGAATGAGCCGGGCGAGCGACGTCGAAATGAACCGTGCGCATGCCGGCAGCACAGCTGCCATCGACATTGCGCTGCTGGTCGTCGACGAAGACGCAAGCGCC
>NZ_RZOL01000672.1:0-1918 GCF_004022985.1 Mesorhizobium sp. M7A.F.Ca.ET.027.02.1.1
ATGCGGATGACCAGGTCGGCGCCGTGCGGTCCCTTGCGCGGCACATAGCCGCCCTTGATGCTGTAGAACGTTCCTTCGTGGTCGAAGGGCCGGTCGTTCGACCACAGCCGCTTCAGCAGCACCAGATATTCGTCGATGCGCTGCCAGATGACGGTGTGCCCGACCGGCCGTGTTTCGGCGTCGGCGTCGCTCAGCGGCTCGCTGATCATTCTCAGCGCCAGGCGCCCGCCGCTTTTCCTGTCGATCGACGCCAGTTGGCGGGCCGCCACGGTCGGTTCGACCACGCCCGCCCAATGGGTGAGCACGACTTCCAGCGACGAGGTGCGATCGAGCACCTGGGCCGCAAGATCCATGTTGGTCAGCAGTCCGGCCGAATCGTCGATGACGATCTTGCGGAAGCCACCATCCTCGATCAGCCCGAGCTTGGTCGCGGTCTCGGCAAAGTCGTAGAAAAAGGGAACCGCGGCATCGGCGGTCTTACCGGGAATATGCGTGAACTCGATCGGCATTGCCATGTCCTCCGTGGTGTCGGGCGCGCGAAAGCACGCCGAGGATTCGGTTCATTCAACTCCGATTGCCTGAAAGCGGTGGGCAGCTAAGCCCGGTCGATCTGACGACTCAGGGAATAAGGCCCAGCACAACGGCCCCGGTGAACACGAACGCAAGGGCAAAGACGAGATAGGCGAAAGCCCCGGCATAGGCCGGGCGAAAGGCCTGGGCATTGGCCGACCGCTGATCACTGCGATCCGTCTGGGCGTTCTGGATATAGGACATATCGACCTCCGTCTCGGCGGTTAATCTATAAAACTTGTAGACTTTGTCGATTGCTATTTTTTGGCCAAAGATGGAATAATTTTCTCCTATCGTGCTGGAAGTTGGTAGGCACTTGCTTAGAGGGAGCACTCCAACGGCCGATCCATATGGAGCGTCCGTTTTCGCTTCTGCGTCCGAATGGACCTATGGCCTTGCTTTCGCTGCACGCAACTCGTGGATTGGCCGCCCGGCGCCGGCGCGGTAGCATCGCCCAACCCGCAAAGCGAAAACGTCACATAGGGGCAGAAAAATGGGCACAAGACTGGCCGGCAAGGTCGCCATCATTTCGGGAGGAGCGACGGGAATGGGTGGAGCGGCTTCGGAGCTGTTCGCCGCCGAAGGCGCCAAGGTGGCGATCATCGACCGCAACGGCGAGGCGGCCGCCGCAACCGCAGCGACAATCAGGGCGCGCGGCCATCTCGCCGAGCATTTTGTCGCCGACGTCTCCGACGAGGCACAGGTCGAAGCGGCCGTGAAGGGTGCTATCGAAAAACTCGGACCGGTCACCGTGCTGTTCAACCACGCCGGCACCATCGTGATAAAGCCCTTCCTGGAGACCACGGTGCAGGAATGGGACTGGCTGCATGCCGTCAATGTGCGCTCGATGTTCCTGATGACGCGCGCCGTTTTGCCCGGCATGATTGCGGCCGGCGGCGGCTCGATCGTCTGTACTTCGTCGATCTCGGCGGTGGCGGCGACTCCCAACGAAGTGCTCTACGACACCACCAAGGGCGCCTGCCACATGTTCGCCCGCGCCATCGCCGTCGAGTTCCGCGACCGCAACATCCGCTGCAACGCCGTCTGCCCCGGCTTCATCCGTACACCGCACGGCCTGCGCGAGGTCGCCGACCTCGGCAGGCTCGGCGTCGACGTCTCCGACGCGGCACTGGCCGCGCAGCAGGGCCGCATCGGCGAGCCGGAAGAGGTGGCGAGGGCAGCGCTCTACCTGGCCAGCGACGAGTCGAGCTTCGTCAACGGCACGCATCTGTTCGTTGACAATGGTTTTACGGCGATGTGAAACGCTCAAAGGAGGCGCGAACTTGGCAGGATGCGGGTTCCCGCCCCCACGAAGGTGGGGGGAGAGGAACCCAAGCTTTGCTACCGC
>NZ_RZOL01000673.1:0-1917 GCF_004022985.1 Mesorhizobium sp. M7A.F.Ca.ET.027.02.1.1
GTCCTCGAAATCGTAATAAAGGTTGGCGACGGTGTAGACATTCATGTGCCCGGCGCGGCCCGCCCGGTCCTGCCACTGCGACTGGTGGTCGAGCGACAGGCCGAGACGGCCAAGCAGGCTGTTGTTGCTGCCGGGAGTAACCCTTGCGCCAAAGGCGTCGGTGAACGCGTCGAGGTCGACGGACGACCAGGCAAGCTGCGCTTGCGGCGTCAGCGACCAGCTCGGGTCGAGCATGATACGCTTGCCCGCTTCGACGCCGAGCGCGTAGCCGACGCCGTTGTTGCCGTCGACGAGCCGCTGTCCGGCGGTCGCCGAGTCGAGATCGCTGTTATACCAGATCACCTGCGCCTGGCTGTCGAGGTAGAACCCTTCCGCGCCATACCAGGTCAGCGAGCCTGAAACGCCGGTGCCGGTGGTGTCGATCGACCCGCTGCCGAATAGCGACGAGACGTCGGCTGACAGGGTGCCGTACTGGAAAGCGACACCGCCGATGAGCTGACCGGCGGCGCTGTCGGAAAGCAGCATGTCGGCGCCGGTCTGCAGCCTCCAGGTCGAAGTGTCGTAACTCGTCGCGGTCGTCGAATTCTGGGGATCATAGGAGCCGCTGGTGCCCTCGATCCTGCCCCACAGGCCGATGCCGGCTTCGGCCCTCACATCGTCGGAAACACCGTCGGCGCCTTGCGCTTCGACGGTCCACGACCGGTTGCCGAGCCGCTGCTGCAGAGTGCCCAACTGGTTGAAGGTCTGCAACGCACCCGCATAAGCCTCGTACAGCGGTGCGCCGGCCTGATAGAGCGGAGTTCCGGGTCCACCATCGATCAGGGCGGAACGCAGATACCAGTCGCCGTCGCCGGGCGTGCTGGTTCCGCCCTGGTAGAGCCGGTAGGCATAGGCGCCGCCGACCACCGCCTGATCGCCTTCGAAGGAGTAGTTGCCCTTGAGCGAGAAGCTGCCATTCGAGATGCCGCCGACATCGACGACCTTGATGCCTTCGACAGTCTGCGCCCCGCCGCCACCGAGATTGACAATTTGGAGCGTACCCGTGCCTGACGTGCCCCCGGCGATAACCAGCATGTTGGTCTGTGAGTTGTCTGCACCCAGGGCGGCGCCGATGAGAACATTGCCGCCATTGCCGACATAGTCGCCACTGACGGTCAGCTTGCTTCCAAGACTGCCGGCGATACCCACAGTCCCGGCATTGGTCAGCTCGGCTATGGTCTGCGAAGTGCCGGCGAGATCGAGCGTCGCACCCGCCGCGACCGAGAACTGCGACGAAGAGCTGAACGCGTTGGCCGCGCCCGCGGCGAGCGTGCCGCCGATGACTGAGGTGGCGCCGGCGAAGGCCGAGTTGTTCGAGGTGAGTAGCGCCGTGCCTGGACCATCCTTTACAAAAGTGCCGGCGCCGGAGAGCACGCCGGCATAGCTGGCGTTGGCAGACTGGTCGAAGGTGAAGGAGCCGCCCGCGCCAACCGAGACATCGCCGCCGAAGCGCTCGGCCGCCGAGACGAGGCCGCCGTGGTCGATCGTCCACTCGAGCAGCGAGGTGCCCGAAAGCGTTAGCGAGCCGGCGCCGTCCTTCACCATCGTGCCGGTGCCGGAGATATCGCCGGCAAAGCTGGCGTCGGCCGTCTGGTCGAAGACGACGGTGCCGGAGTTGCCGATGTCGCCATGGATCGAAGCCGCATTGCCGATCAGGGTGCCGGCACTCACCAGCGTATTGCCGCCATAGCTGTTCGTTCCGGTGAGCGTCAGCGCTCCGCTGCCGGTCTTGGCAAGGCTGCCGGCGCCCGAGATCGCGCCGGACAAGGTGAGGTCGGTCACAGTGTCGAAGGTGCCACCGGTGGCCGCAAGCGTAACGTCGCGCGCCGAGCCGAAGACCGCCGTGTTGCGCAACGTGCCGCCGGAAAGCGTCAGGAC
>NZ_RZOL01000674.1:0-1915 GCF_004022985.1 Mesorhizobium sp. M7A.F.Ca.ET.027.02.1.1
GTGCACTGCCAGCCGAACCGCGGCGGAGGCCTGGTCGAGCTGGTCGAGGGCTTTCTGCAGGGTCTGATCCATCACGCGATCCCTTTCGGCTTCGACGAGGGCGACTTGGATGCGGCCGGTTTCTTGGACGCGGCTTTCTTTGCAGCAGCGGGTTTGTCCGAGGCGTCGGCAACCATGGTCTTGGCCGGTATCGCGGCCGGCTCGAGATGGGGTTGCTGATCGGCCTTTATGAAAGCAGGATGCACGATCTTGCCGCCGTTAGTCAGCATCGTTGCCTTGACCAGATCGTCATCGCGGTTGATGGCAAGCGTTTTCGTCGTCTTGTCGACCAGCGTTTCGAGGAAGGCGAAGAGGTTCCGGGCATAAAGCAGCGATGCCGACGCCGCGATGCGGCCGGGCACATTGAGATGGCCGACAATCTTGACGTTGTTGGCGGTGGTGACGACCTTGCCGGCTTCGGCGCCCTCGACATTGCCGCCACGCTCGACCGCCAGATCGACGAGAACCGAGCCTGGCTTCATCGAGGCGACCATGGCCGCTGAGACCAGCTTCGGCGCCGGTCGGCCGGGGATCAGCGCCGTGGTGATAACGATATCCTGCTTGGCTATGTGCTCTGATGTGAGTGCCGCCTGCTTGGCCTGGTATTCCTTAGACATCTCCTTGGCGTAGCCGCCTGCCGTCTCGGCGGCCTTGAATTCCTCGTCCTCGACCGCAAGGAACTTTGCGCCGAGCGAGGCGACCTGTTCCTTGGCGGCGGGGCGAACGTCGGTGGCGGTGACGACCGCGCCAAGCCGGCGCGCGGTGGCGATCGCCTGCAGGCCGGCGACACCGACGCCCATGATGAAGACCTTCGCCGCCGGCACCGTGCCGGCCGCCGTCATCATCATCGGCAAGGCGCGGTCATATTCCGAAGCCCCGTCGATCACCGCCTGATAGCCGGCCAAATTGGCCTGCGAGGACAAAACGTCCATCGACTGCGCGCGGGTGATGCGCGGCATGAATTCCATCGAGAAGGCGGTGACACCGGCCTTGGCCAGGGCTGCCACAGCGGCATCATTGCCATAGGGATCCATGATGGCAATGACCGCTGTACCGGGCCTGTAGCTCTTCAGCTCGGCATCGCCGGGCCGACGCACCTTCAGCACGACATCGGCCTTGGCGACATCGGAAGCCTTACCGATGGCGGCGCCGGCGCTCGCATAATCGGCATCGACGATGCGCGAATTCAGACCGGCGCCGGCCTCGACGACGACGTCGAAGCCCAACGCCGCCAGCCGTTTCACCGTATCGGGCGAGGCCGCGACGCGCGGCTCGTTGGCATCGAGCTCACGAGGGATGAAAACCGTCTGTCCCACCGCATGATCCTTTCGGCCGGAAGCTATTTCCCGCAAGACGCCGGCCGGCCTCGCGGCGGCGCCGTGGACAAGGTGTCGGAAAATCTATCGGAGGATAAAGGCGCCGACGGCCATAATCAGCACGAACAGGATGGTCGCCGAGAAGAAGCCGCCCGCGAAGAAGCCGAAGGCCATCGCCAGAAGCAGGGCTCCGCAGAAAAGCGATCCGTATTTGGCCAGCGCGAGGAAGCCCGCATAGGTGCGGTCATGCTCGGCATAGTCCATCTTCGCGCCCAGTTCGACAGGACCGGTCGGCGAGTGATCAGCCATAGGAATACCCCTTCGAAGACATCTTTCAGGCACATAGCGAAAAGCCGGGCCGAGAGCAATGGCGCTATTGCCGCACAACAGCGGACAACTGCCTCAAAGAAAGGTTGAAGCCGGCTGCCAACGCGCGACGGAGTCCGATCGCTGGATTCTGATGCTTGATGCGGAAAGATGCTTCGAAGGCAGACGCTTGCGTGGCCTAAGCCGGCGCCCTCAGCCGGCTAGATGCGGAAATAGCCCGAGCAACCCGACGA
>NZ_RZOL01000675.1:0-1885 GCF_004022985.1 Mesorhizobium sp. M7A.F.Ca.ET.027.02.1.1
GCCAGGCACAATCCCATTCCTGCCAGGCTCTGTCCCAGACGTTCGGGTCGAACCCTTGCGAAAGGTCGGCCACCTCGCCGAGCGTGATCTTGTAGGCGGCAAGGGTGGCGGGCGGGGTGATGCTGGCACCCTGCTTGTATTCCTCCAACGCTGTCTGAGGCGCGCGGGACAGGTAAAGGGCTTCGACGCCTGGCCGATTGAAGCGCCCGCCATCGATCGCCGCGCCCCCACCACTGGTGGGCAGGAAAGCCCATTTGGGTGTCAGATAGCGATGGAAGATCTCGTCCGGCCCGACGCGGGTGATCTTCACCCGCGCGCCCCGTTCTCGAGATCCCGGATAAAGGCCAGGACTGCTTCGACCTGGCCGTCCGCGACGAGTTCGGCCGCCGTGCGATGGCCATAGTCGGCGATCGGCTCATTGCGATACCAGTAGATTGCCTTGTCGACGTCGCCGGTGAGCTCCGTCGCGGCCGAGATCACCTTCACCATCTCGCGCATCCGGCCCTGCAGGCGCTCAGATGAGGGGTTGCGCAGCGTGTTGCGATGGACGCCGGTCAATTGCGCCAGGTTGGCCACCT
The DNA here is from genome assembly GCF_004022985.1 of Mesorhizobium sp. M7A.F.Ca.ET.027.02.1.1. Classification (NCBI taxonomy): domain Bacteria; kingdom Pseudomonadati; phylum Pseudomonadota; class Alphaproteobacteria; order Hyphomicrobiales; family Phyllobacteriaceae; genus Mesorhizobium; species Mesorhizobium sp. M7A.F.Ca.ET.027.02.1.1. The sequence goes on from NZ_RZOL01000675.1 coordinate 579, forward strand.
TCACGCCAAGCGCCTGCGACAGGCGTTTCGGCGAGATATAAGGCGTGCGCGGCTCCTGAAGGCTATCGACAAAGCCTGAGATCGCGGTGGAATGTGCGAGCTGTGCGTGGGCCATGGCAAATCTTCGACCTCTCATACTCTGCACAATATATGCACATTCCAACGCATAGCAAGTGAACAGTGGCCTGGCACCTTCCAGCGCCCTGTTTGTCCTTCCTCATCCTCGGGTGGTAGTTAGCGGCAGCAATGCGCCCAATCTCGGCCGTTTTCAGCCGTTCTCAACGAAACCATAACCTGCCGTGCGTTCAGGCGAGCTGGAACAAAAGTGCCGTGCTCACTTGATCGGGGGGGCGACTCCTTGCAAATCATGTCGATGGTGGAAAAGAAGCCCAGCCCTGAAATCGCGCGCGGTTCGAGCCCAGCATCGCGGGGGCCGGCCGGTGCCTATATCGAAGGTGAGCTCGGCGCGCTATATCTGCTTGCGCTGCTGACGGGCAATCGGGCACCGGGCTTGCCTGACGCCCGGGTCGTCAGCGTTCGGTTCCAGGGCACGGAGCAGGGATTCAAGCTCGATGACCTGATAGTTTCGGGCGTGGGATCGGCGGGCGACTTCATCCTCGAAATCCAGTCGAAGCGGGATATCACCTTCTCGCCTAGCGATAGCGTCTATCAGGATGTCGCGTCGCAAATCGCGCGGAGCATGGTGGGTTCTGTCCCGGAAGACCGGGATCTTCTCGGCATCGCGACTCAGCGGACCAGCCGCAAGATTTCAGGCGCCTATCAGGATGTGCTCAGATGGGCGCGAACGGCGGACAGCGCGATAGCGTTCTTCAGCCGCATCGACGCCAAAGGCGTCGCGAGCAAGGACATGCGCGACTTCGTCGCGACGACGCGAAAGCATTTGATCGCCGGCGGCATCGCTGACGATGACCAAGCGATCTGGTCGCTTTTGCGGCGAATGCTCATTCTCGAGTTCGATTTCGAAGCGACAGCGCCGATCGCTCGGACGTATGGTCAAGCACTCGCGCGCGTAGCGCTGGCAGACGAGGATGTCGACCGTGCCGAGGCGCTATGGAGCCGGCTGATCGATCTGTCGATCAAGACCGGGACCACTGGCGGTAGAATTGATCGAGATAGCCTCAGGGCCGATCTCGCCGCGGCAGGGTTCCGGCTTGCCGGCGACCGCGATTATGGGCCGGCACGCGCCAGGCTCGCCGAGCTCGCGCAGAGTACGCTTGCCCATATCGGGACGAACGTGGCGGGTGTGACCTTGCCGCGATTGGAAGCTGTCGCTGCGGTGGACGACG
>NZ_RZOL01000676.1:0-1883 GCF_004022985.1 Mesorhizobium sp. M7A.F.Ca.ET.027.02.1.1
GGTGGTGTTAAAGGCGACGTGATTGGTCGAGCCGCGCGGATTGTACGGGTCGAGCATCGCCTTGACGATGGGCTCGCCGCCGGCGCTCGCCTCGCGCACGATGCCAGCATAGATCAGGTTGGCCGCCTTGTCGGCGATCTCGGCATAGGTCAGCATACCGATTTTGGTGCCGCCGACCGTCTTCAGATGATCCCTGATCCAGCGCCGGGTGATCGGCTGGACGAGGTTGTAGAGGTGATAGGGCGGGTCCTGGTCGCCGTCACGGAAATAGCGCTCAACCAATCGTTTGGTCAGATGCACGGCGACCGTATTCGGTCGCATCTCGTCCAGCGCGTCCGGAGAGATGTCGTGGCCTTCGCCGACCAGTCCTTCAAGCCTTGTCTCGCAAGGCCCAACCAATTCCGGCGTGAGCGTCAGTGTCGAATCTGCGTTGAAGGTCGCCTGGATGCGGTCCGGCGGAAGCTCGGTGCGGTAACCCGCAACGCGCGGAAAGCGGATGGCGAGGCGCTCGCGCTCACGGACGGCCGCGACGCGCGTGACGGGCTTCGGCGGCTTCTTCGTGACTGTCTGCGGCTCGGTGGCGAAGTCGAAGGGAATGCCGAGAATGTCGGCATACTCCGTCTCGAATAACTGGGTTTCGGGGTTCAGTTCATAGGATTGGCGGCGCAGGCCGCGGCCGATCACCTGCTCGCACAGAAGCTGGGTGCCGAAGGCGCGCACGCCGAGGATGTGGGTGACGGTGTTGGCGTCCCATCCTTCGGTAAGCATCGAGACGGAGACGACGCAGCGGATCTGCTCGCCAAGGCGGCCCTTCTGGCCGACCGTGTTCATCACCTCGCGCAGGAGCTCGCTGTCGGAGATGTTCCCGGCAGCAGCGCCCTCGCGTTCCTGCTTCTCGCGGCGGAACTGCTCGATTTCTCCCGCAGCCATGTCGCGGAACGTCGCGTCTAGCGCCTCACCGGACTCGATCTGCTGGGAATCGATCAGCAGTGTGTTCATGCGGGGCAGTGGTTCGCCGGTCGCCTTGTCGTAATTGCTGAACAGCCCAAGATGCCCATGATGGATGGTCTGCAACTGATCTTCGCGCTCGCGCTGCCAGCCGGAAACCCATTCGTAGACGAGCTTCGAGCTGGCAGTGTTGTTGCACACCACGATGAAGACGGGCGGCACGCCGATGCCGGCGCGTTGCCATTCCTCGAATTCCTTTTCGTAGTGGCTGTAGAGGGAGATCAACGCGGTCTGGAGCTGTGCCGGGATCGAGAACGGGTCGAGCTCGCCCGATTTGCCCGCGCCCTTCTTCGGCATCGCCTTGCCGATGTGATCCCACAGGTTTCGATAGACGGGCGTTTCGGCGTTCACCGCATTGTCGGCGACGGGCACGCGCGGCAGCTTGACGATGCCGCCCTCGATCGCATCGACGAGAGAGAAATCCGACACCACCCAGGGAAACAGCGTGCCTTCCTCGTAGCCTGAGCCGCGCAGGAAGAAGGGCGTGGCTGAGAGGTCGTAGACTGCGCGCAGGCCTACCTTGCGCTTCAGCGCCTCCAGGCCGGAGATCCAGAGCCGGGCGGCCTCGTTGTTCTTCTTCGCTTCCTCCTTCTCCTCGCCCTTCGCTTCGGCCTCCTCGTCGGTGCCGGGTCGCTCGCGGTAGCAGTGGTGCGCCTCGTCGTTGATGACGACGATGTTCTTCAGGGGGAGGAGTTCGCCACAGGCGCGCTGCAGCATCTCGCCCTCGGTCTCCTGCTTTTCGATCGGCTGCCCGGTGCGTCCCTGCATCAGCCGTTCGCCAACCGGGTTCAGGTCGTGCGCCTTGCGGCGCTGGAAGGAATGGTAGTTGGTTATGACGATCTTGGCCTTGCCAAGGCCGGTCATCAGCTCGGCGG
>NZ_RZOL01000677.1:0-1881 GCF_004022985.1 Mesorhizobium sp. M7A.F.Ca.ET.027.02.1.1
ATACGGTTGCTCCGGCCTGAAATAGTGGGGATTGCGTTGAAAACTGTAGCGAATGCCTGGTTGCGCAGCGGTAAGGATAAAAGGCCCCGTTCCGATCCCCTTGCTTGGATCCTCTCCTTCGGGCTGGGCGGTAATGTTCGTCATCAGGTAAGGGAAGTTCACGTCCGGCGCGGTCAAGAGCACTGACAGTTGATGAGGTCCGTCCGATGTGATGTCCTGAATACCCTTCATCTGTGGGGCCAAGCTAGACTTTGAAGCAGGATCTTTGTGACGGTTGAGGGAATAAATCATATCACTGGCAGTGAACTTTTTCCCGTTGTGAAAGGTTACATCCTTTCTCAGTGTAAAATTCCAACGTTTGGCGCCCTCGCTGGGCACCCAGCTCTCGGCTAGCTCGCTTCCCAGCTTTCCATCCGCCGTACGCTCAAGCAACCGATTGCCAAACTGGTAAGAAGCGAACACCCCGGCTGACGCAATGATATTCGTTGGATCAAGCGTGTCGGTTGATGATCCATTGTCTACTCCGACGACAAATTTGCCGCCTCTAGTCGGGGTTTGCGCTCGTGCCATGGCAGGAGCAAGGGAGAGAACCAACCCGGCTCCTAATCCCGCGGCTGAGGTGGAAAGCAGTTTGCGGCGGTTTATCAAGAACTCCGGAGTTTTGCTGTCCTGTGTCATTGTATTCCCCTTTTTTGCGATCTGTGTTGATAAGCGCGGTGACCGTTTTCGCCCGACATAGACACCAGCCCGGCGCCGACTCCCGCGCCCCACGCGCTAAGGCTGAATCGTGACCTCCTGCTACAGGAGGTCTGTCGGAGCGACTCTTGCTTAAGTAGGCGACCCCACTTATGGCTCGGCCACACTTTTTGGCTCTATTTTGTTTGCTCTTGCTGCTATAAGTATGATTGGCAAAAACGTGCCGGTAAACCGCAATTATTGTGATGTCGGCATAAGTGCAGGTTATGCTATCGGCGTTTGACTCTACTGAACCCATACCATCAGGCTGTTTCCTTCCATCTCTGTGATCGAAGGATGATGCGGATATCGGTCCCATTCTCGAGCAGGTGAATGGCAAAGGAATGGCGCAGCGTATGGACGGTGACGTGCTTGGAAAGACCCGCCGCCGCAACCGCCGAACGGCAGGCGGAATGTAGCACCCACGGCTCGATTGCGTATTCCAATGATTCCGGACAGTGCGCGCCTGCGCCTTCTTGCGCAGGTCATCAAAGCGCGCAAACAGTCCGGTGATATCGCCGCCGGTGCGTGTCTCGACATTTTCTCTCCACCGCCCGGCGAGAGAGATGTGATTAGCCAAGTCGATTTACCGAGTTCCATCGAAACAAAAAACGCGCCAAGATCGACGCGGATCGCGACAGACGCCTCCGGATAATCAGCTGCAGAAAGCATGGTTCTCCTCCACTGAGTTTTTGAGCCACCTCACTCTGCCACAGCGTAGGTCGCTATCCACTCCCCATAGGATCTCATGCTCTCCACAAACGGATCATTCTGACGGAAGCCGGTCAGCGCTTCTACAGCGATGTTGCGATGGGTCTAGGCCATATTGCCCGGTCGGCCGAGGCTGTTCGGCGGACGACTGAAGATAAGCATGTCGTCCTGTCGTCGACGGCGTTCGCCAGCCACTGGCTGATCCCACGGCTCCCAAAGTTTCGGGTCTCGCCCGGCGGACGCTCATCCACCTTGACGAGCCCCACCGGCCGCGTCCGGCCTGGAAGGATTGCAAGCAGCGATCGGCGGACAAGGCATCGCGTTAGGTTGGACGCACCTGGTCAACCATCCGCTGAGCGAGGGGTTGCTCGTCCCCGCCCTGGCCGCCAACTGGGCAACTGGGTATGCATTCTTCATCGTCAGCAACCGTTCGGT
>NZ_RZOL01000678.1:0-1875 GCF_004022985.1 Mesorhizobium sp. M7A.F.Ca.ET.027.02.1.1
CATCACGATCGAGGATACACGTGAGCTCAAGCCCGTCACGCCGAATACGGTCGCGCTGCTCTCCTCCAAAGGCGACCAGGGCCTGGCGAAGGTCGACGCGCAAAGCCTCCTCGAGGCGTCGTTGCGTATGCGACCGGACCGGCTGTTGCTCGGCGAGTTGCGCGGCGCGGAAGCTTTTTCCTTTCTGCAGGCGATCAACACCGGACACCCCGGATCGTTGACCACGGTGCATGCAAATTCGGCGCGCGCCGCCTATGAGCGCCTGGCGCTGATGGTCATGCAGGGCGGCGTGAAACTCTCGCGCGACGAGATCATGGATTACCTGAAAGAGGTGATCCCGATCGTGGTCCAGCTCTCGCGTCGGGATGCCGGCCGGCGCGTAGTGAGCGAGATCAAGTTCACGAGGGCCGAACGCCGCGGCTGATCTTGAGAAGGCGACGAATGAGGGCGTGATGGTACAGGTCGTCAAGGGATTCGTCGTGACGCTCATGGTCGTGGCCGTCGGCGTTGTTTTTTTCGCCATCGCCTATGCCGGCGTCCATTGGTACGAAACGGGCTCCTTTGCCCTGATTCAGCATCTCGACCAGGATCCCTTTGCCACGCTGCGCCGCGCCCACGCCGATGTCGCCATTCTCGGCCGCTATCAGCAGGCGCTTTATGCGGCCGGCCTGGCGCTGATTGGCGTGATGGTGCTGGCGGTCATGACCGTGCTGATGTCGCGCAAGGCATCGAACGATGCCAAATTTCTTAGCCTGGCGGAAGTCAATCGGGCCGGTTTGACGAAACGCGGCGGCGTCTTCATCGGCCGCGTGGGCGGCAGCCTTGTGAACGTCATCGGCGCGTTCACCCAACGCGGTTCTAACAAGAGGCACTTGACCAAGCCGAAGTTCATAGGCGGAAAAAAGCTATGGGTCGATGGCGACGACGTCGGCGGCTTCGTCGTCGGGCCGCCGCGATCAGGCAAGGGTGCCGCGCTGGTCATCCCGAATGCCCTGCTCTGGCCGGATTCGCTCGTCGTGCTGGACATGCGGGGGGAGACGTATCAGGCGACAGCAGGCTATCGCTCGACCTTTTCCAAGGTCATCCGGTTCTCGCCGGCCGACGAAAAAGGCGAGACGGAATGCTACAACCCGCTCGATTTCATCAGCCTCGACAGCGATCAGCGCGATATCGACATCCGCAACATCGCGGCCGCGCTCTTTCCGCGCCCGACTACCGGCGAAACCTATTGGGTCGACGACGGCCGCATGCTTTTTGCCGGCGTGATCTCTTACGTCATGGAAACGCCCCGCCTCGAGGACAGTCAGCGGACGCTGCGACAGGCGCTTCGCATCATGAATGGCGCCGACCGACCGTTCCTGGAATGGATTCAGGCACTCCGCGAAGAGGAAACGCGGGAACTTTCCGACTACACGCTACAGATGCTCGCCAGCTACGCCGACATGTCGGACAAGCAGTTTTCCGGCCTGTTCGGCAGCGTGAGAACGGGCCTCAACCCGTTCATGAACGAGCGGCTTTTGCGCGCGACCGACAAAAGCACGTTCGACATCCGCAATCTCAAGCGGGACAAGGTCTCGCTCTATCTCGACTTCCGCATCGAGCAAATCCGCTCGATTGGGCCGTTGTTCAACGTCCTCATCACGCAGTTGATGAACTATATGGCCAAGGAGGTGCCCGGGCGGGGTGAGCATCGCGTCCTGATCTTGCTCGACGAGTTCCAGAACCTCGGCAAACTCGAAAACGTCATGGAAGCGGCCACCATCCTCGGCGGCTATGGCGTGCCGACCTGGTTCTTTGTCCAGTCGCTCAAGTCGGTGGACACCATCTATCGCGAGGAAGGCCGCAAGACGCTGGTCAACTCCGCACGTGTCCAGG
>NZ_RZOL01000679.1:0-1845 GCF_004022985.1 Mesorhizobium sp. M7A.F.Ca.ET.027.02.1.1
CGGAATCGGCCTTGGCCTGGCTTTTGACCCAGAAATCCGCGGCAAAGATCGAGATCGCCCCGAAAACGGCGGCGATGCCGATCATCGATATGGCCTTGCCCCTCACGCCTAAACCCCTGATATCAGCAGTTTCTTGTTTTGTTGGGCTTGACCCTAGGCGGCATTGTTAAAGAATCAGGAATCCCGGGCGTTGGTATCGGATCTATTCCGCCGGCTTGGTTATCGAATGGTTTTGGGGTAAGAGGGGCAGATCCCCGAACGGAACAGGAACCTCGGTCGCTTGGCGCTGAAAAGCGTGGCAGTATCGTGAGGTGATTCGCAGCACCGGAACCTATGGCAGGCATGGACGACAACAACGATCTCTTCGGCAATATGGACAAGCAGCCGCAGCCGGTGCGTACCCCTGCGCGCCCGGCCGATCCACTGGTGGTGCAAGCCACCAAGCGTCCTGCCTCGACCAAGGACGGCAGCGAGGGCTATAGCGCCGCCGACATCGAGGTGCTGGAAGGGCTGGAGCCGGTGCGCCGCCGGCCAGGCATGTATATCGGCGGCACCGACGACAAGGCGATGCACCATCTGTTCGCCGAGGTCATCGACAATTCGATGGACGAAGCGGTGGCCGGCCATGCCACCTTCATCGATGTCGAGCTCTCGGCCGACGGCTATCTCGCCGTGACCGACAATGGTCGCGGCATCCCGATCGATCCGCACCCGAAGTTCAAGAAGCCGGCGCTTGAAGTGATCATGACGACGCTGCATTCGGGCGGCAAGTTCGACTCCAAGGTTTATGAGACATCAGGCGGCCTGCATGGCGTCGGTGTGTCCGTGGTCAACGCGCTGTCGGACCATCTCGAGGTTGAGGTCGCGCGGGGACGGCAACTCTATCGGCAAAAATTCTCGCGCGGCGTTCCCGTGACCGGCCTGGAACAGTTGGGCGAGGTCCACAACCGGCGCGGCACAAAGATCCGCTTCCACCCCGACGAGCAGATTTTCGGCAAGGGCGCGGCGTTCGAACCGGCGCGGCTCTACCGCATGACGCGCTCGAAAGCCTATCTGTTCGGCGGCGTCGAAATCCGCTGGACCTGCGATCCGTCGCTGATCAAGGAAAAGGACCAGACACCGGCCAAGGCTGAATTCCACTTTCCCGGAGGCCTGAAGGACTATCTCAAGGCGTCGCTGGGCGACGACTTCCAGGTGACGCGCGAGATTTTCGCTGGCAAGAGCGAGAAACAAGGCGGCCATGGCTCGCTCGAATGGGCGGTGACCTGGTTCGGCGGCGACGGCTTCATCAATTCCTACTGCAACACCATTCCGACCGGCGAAGGCGGCACCCACGAGGCCGGCTTCCGTAACGTGCTGACGCGGGGCCTGCGCGCCTATGCCGATCTCGTCGGCAACAAGCGCGCCTCGATCGTCACCTCCGAAGACGTGATGATCTCGGCGGCGGGCATGCTGTCGGTGTTCATCCGCGAGCCGGAATTCGTCGGCCAGACCAAGGACAGGCTGGCGACGATCGAGGCAATTCGAATTGTTGAGACCGCGATCCGCGATCTGTTCGACCATTGGCTGGCCGACAATCCGCAGGAAGCCTCGAAGCTGCTCGAATGGGTGATCGCGCGCGCCGACGAGCGGGTGCGCCGGCGCCAGGAAAAGGAAGTGTCGCGCAAGAGCGCGGTGCGCAAACTGCGGCTGCCGGGCAAGCTCGCCGACTGCACGCAGAATGCCGCGGCCGGTGCCGAACTGTTCATCGTCGAAGGTGACTCCGCCGGCGGCTCTGCCAAGCAGGCGCGCGACCGCGCCAGCCAGGCCGTCCTGCCGCTGCGTGGAAAAATCCTCAACGTCGCC
>NZ_RZOL01000067.1:0-20888 GCF_004022985.1 Mesorhizobium sp. M7A.F.Ca.ET.027.02.1.1
GGAACGTGCCGAGGTGCTCGTCAAGGCGCGCTCGCCACAACAGGTCGACACGGTTGCCGGGCTGGAGCACAGGCTGCTGCTTGCGCGAACGGCCGCCACGAACAAGGCCGAGATGACGGCCATGCGCTCGCGTCAACACCTCGAGAATGGCGCTGGTTTCGCCATGCTTGCGGGTGCCGAGAATGATTCCCTCGTCGCGCCATTCCATTTCAGGAGCTTTTCACCGATCGGGTGGCGAAATCAAGGTATGGGCTTGGCCCCCGGTAACTCTCATGCCAATGCATAAAAAACCGCCCGCAGCGATGTGCTGCGGGCGGGCTGGTGAGGTCAGTCGATCCGTTAGAAATTGCGCTGGAAGCGAACGATGCCGCCGACGCTGCTCTTCTTGTCGGCCTTCGTCCAGTTGTTGAAGTCCAAGTCGTCGAATTTTCCTGCATTGAGGTAATCGACTTCAGTCGTGATCGTAAAGCCGGGCACAATGGTATAGGCCACGTTGGCCGCGACGCCGAGGTTCTTCCAGTCGTCATAGGAGACCTGGGCGTTGAACGAGGTCTTGTCGTTGAACTTGTAGGTGCCGCCGCCCCAGATCGCCCAGTTTCCGCCCCATGGCTTGTATTGGGTACGGCCTGTGCCGAAGTCGTTGATGTTGTCGTTGGTGCCGTAGCCGCCCATGACGAACAGCGTCAGTTCCTTGCTGACGTTGACGTCCAAACGGACCTTGCCGGACACTTCCTCATAATTGCTGTCATAGGCCACGACGCCGGTGATCGCACCCCAGTCGCCCTTGTACTTCAAACCGCCGACGACATGCGGAACATAGCTGTCGATCGTGTTGACGCCGGTGCCTTCTTCGAGCGAGACCACGCCCGTGAAGCCGCTGCCTGCGTCGAAGTAGTAGCTGATGAGATTGGTATCCTTGACACCATACGGGATGAGCGTGTCCTGGATGACGTTGCCGGCATAGCCGATGAATTGGTCGTATACCGTTTCATCCTTACCGACGCGCAGGCCACCGAGCTGGATCCAGGCGAAGTTGAGGGTGGTGGCCTTGTTGCCGGCCTGCCAGCCGGTGCCGTCACCGGTATAGTCGCCGGAAGAGTTGCCGAACTGGAAGCGGGTCTCGGTGAAGGTCTTCAATGTGCCGAGCTCGGTTTCCTGGCCGGTATAAGTCCTCAGCGTGAAGCGCATGTTCTTGTAGTAGGTGTCGTTCCTAGAGCCGTCCATGTGATCGGCAACGTTATTGGCGCCATCCAGCGCGCCGGAATCGCCGACGCCCATGTCGTAGCGGAGGTAGCCGCCGATGCGCAGGCAGGTCTCGGTGCCCGGAATGTAGAAGTAACCGGCGCCGTAGACGTCGCAGATCTTGACGTATTCGGCCGGTTCCGGTTCGGCGACGACGACAGCGTCGGCGGCGCGCGCGCCGCTGACCGCGATCAGGGCCGCGGCTGAGCCGAGAAGGAGGCTCTTGATGTTCATTTTCTGACCTCTCCAGTCATAGTTATAAATGGCTTCGGATTTGTGGCTGGCGGCAATGTTTTCCCGCCTCACCCCCACAACGAAAAAGGCTCACACCGCTCGCCCTTTTCAGCGGCGAACATACCCATCGATCATCTGCCTTCAATGACGATTTCCGGAATAATGACAATTCCCCAAACAGATTAATGCCGTGTTGCACAAATAACACTTGATAATCCGACGAGCGGCACAAATGGCACAATGTCATTTATTAAATATATATACGGATACTTTCGCGGCTAACTATACTGATAACGTGTTATATTTCCAATATTGCCGCATAATACGCAAAGTATACCTCAATTCCGTCGAAATTTATCCGATTATTGCCGCCTCCCCTTCTGTTGCCAGATAACGCCCATCTGCAAATCCCGCTCTGATACCGAGGCGAAAAGCGGGATGACGCTTCCAAGGGTGTCTGCCCCCTCCAAGGCGGTCGAAACTTCCTGGAGTGCCGTCGTGTCGCCGATTGTGACAGCAGCCAGCCGTTGAAAAACGATTCCTCCGTGACGCCCTCTCAGTCGACCTGAACGACGCAGGCGATGCGCTCCCCCCCGCCTCGATCAGGCGGGTGGGCACGCATAGGTCCGGGAAAGCATCGCCTCGGCCAGAATGTCCCTGGTCGCGCCATACGGGGGCGGATGGATCGGCGACAGGATCAGGATCTGGTGGGCGAGAGCGCCTTGAACGTTTGGCGCCTCACCCCCGCCGCGCGTGATCGGCAAGCACCTCATCGATCACATGACGGGATTTTTCAACCTCGACAGGGTTGACGTCGATCTGTCCAGCTACCGTGATCAGCGCCTTCCAAAGCGTCCAGCCACGACCACGCGCCCACATCGCCTCATCGGCTGGAAGGCCGGCGCGAAACGCCTCCCGGCTTTTGCCTTCAAACAATGTCCAGGCAATCGCCAGATCGCAGGCGGGATCGCCAACGCCGGAGGTTCCGAAGTCGATCACCGCGCCCAACCGGCCTTGCCTGACCAGCAGGTTTCCCCAACTGACGTCGCCGTGGAACCAGACCGGCGCACCGTGCCATGGCGCGGCAAGTGCTGCCTCCCACACCGCGCGGGCTGCGACCGTATCGATCTTGCCGTCGAGGGCTGCAATCGCTTGCCGGGTTTCGCCATCGTAGACGCTGAGTGCTCCGCCGCGAAAGAAGTTGTGTTGTCCCGGCGCCGGTCCGCCAGTGGCATCGATACGCTGCAGGGCGACCAGGAACGCGGCCAGGTCGGTCGCAAATTGTGGCAGGCTGGCAATCCGCTCGCGCTTTGCCGTCTCGCCTTCGATCCAGCGGTAGACGGACCAGTGCCAAGGATAGTTTTCGGCCGGAACTCCCATCGCCAGCGGCACCGGAATCGGCAGCGGCAACAGAGGCGCCAGCCTCGGCAGCCAGCGATGTTCCTTTTCCACTTGCAGGAAATAGGCCGCGGCGCTTGGCAGCCGCACGGTCATCTCGTCGCCGAGATGAAAGGTCCTGTTGTCCCATCCGCCAAATTCGACCGGCCTGACCGCAAGATCTTTCCACCAGGGGAATTGCGTGGCCACCAACCGGCGGACCAAAGCTGTGTCAATCGGAGGCTTGTTGTCCATCGAGCCTAGCGCGGAAACTCGAGCCCCATCTCGCGATAGCGCTCAGGGTCGTCGCCCCAGTTCTCGCGCACCTTGACGAACAGGAACAGGTGCACCTTCTGTTCGAGGATGCCCGCTATCTCCATGCGTGCCGCCTGGCCGATGGCGCGGATTGTCTCGCCCTTGTGGCCAAGAACGATCTTCTTCTGGCTGTCGCGCTCGACATAGATGGTCTGGTCGATGCGCACCGAGCCATCCGGCTTCTCTTCCCATTTCTCGGTTTCGATATGCGAGGAATAGGGCAGTTCCTGATGCAGCCTTAGATACAGCTTCTCGCGCGTGATCTCGGCCGCGAGCTGGCGCATCGGCAGGTCCGAGATCTGGTCTTCCGGATAGTACCAGGGGCCGACCGGTAGAGCCTCGGCCAGATAATCGAGCACGTCCTTGCAGCCGGAGCCGGTCAGCGCCGATACCATGAAGGTACGCTTGAACGGCACCCTTTCGTTCGCTGCCGCCGACAGAGCCAGCAGCGCTTCGTGCTTGACGCGGTCGACCTTGTTGAGGATCAGCACCATCGGCTGGCGCACATCCTTCAGCCGTTCGAGGATGGCGTCGGCGTCGCCCCTGATGCCGCGTTCGGCATCGATCAAAAGCAGCACGATGTCGGCGTCCTTGGCCCCGCCCCAGGCGGTGGTCACCATCGCCGTGTCGAGCCTCCGCTTCGGCTTGAAGATGCCGGGCGTGTCGACAAAAACGATCTGCGCATTGTCATGCGTGGCGATGCCGCGCACGATGGCGCGGGTCGTCTGCACCTTGTGGGTGACGATCGACACCTTGGCGCCCACCAATTGGTTGACCAGCGTCGACTTGCCCGCATTGGGCGCGCCGATCAGCGCGACAAAACCGGAATGCGTGGCGGCGGCTGCGGTCGCCGGCTCTTCGGTAGCGGTCATGCCGCACTCCCTTCACTGGAGGGTCGCGCGCCCTCCGATTTTTGGGCCGATGTGGTGGCCCAGACGCCCTCGCGCACAAGAAATGCCGAAGCCGCCGCTTCTTCGGCAACCCTGCGGGAGCCGCCAGTGCCGCTTATCGGCGCAAAACCTCGGACCTGCAAGGACACGGTGAAGACGGGCTGGTGGTCCGGGCCTTCGCGTTTTTCGATCACATATTCGGGTCTGATATCGCTGGTCTTGGCAATCCATTCCTGCAGATCGGATTTCGGATTGAGCGGCTTTGTAATCACCGTATGCGAGCGCGGTTCCCAGTAGCGCAGGACAAACCGCCGCGCGGCCTCGATGCCACCGTCAACGTAAACCGCCGCGATCAGGGCCTCGACCGCATCCGCCAGATAGTTTCCGCCCGAGCCACGCGACCGCATCTTCAAGGCAGAATCGGCGCGGACCAGGTCCTCCAGCTGCATTTCGATGCCGATCTCGGAGCATGTCCGTGCATCGACCAGCGCATTGAAGCGCGGCGCGATTTCACCTTCCGGCGCATCGGGAAATTTTTCGAAAAGCATATCGGCGACGACAAGCCCGAGCACGCGGTCGCCGAGAAATTCAAGACGCTGGTTGTTGGTGGCGGCCTTGACCGCACTGGAATGCGTCAAGGCGGTCTCGAGCAAGCGGATATCCTTGAAGACGTGGCCGGTCTTGGCTTTTACCAAACCGGCCAGAGTTTCGCCTGTCGGACGCTTCAAAGCCATCAATTGACGAAGTGGAACAGGCGCGAAGCGCGCATCAGCGACGGCCATTTCCAGATTTCGAGAGGGCTCGCCTTGCCAGCGATCGAGAAGAAAACAAGATTGGCGCGGCCAACCAGATTTTCCGCGGGAACGTAGCCGACGGTGAAACGGCTGTCGGCGGAATTGTCCCGGTTGTCGCCCATCATGAAATAGTGGCCGGGCGGCACATCGAATTCGCGGGTGTTGTCGCCGATCGAGTTCGAATTCAGGTCGAGCGTGTCGTAGCTGACGCCGTTGGGCAAGGTCTCACGATAGACATCGATCGGGCGCGATTCCTCGGTGATGTCGGGATTGTCGATCTGGCCTGTTTTCACGCGCGGCACGCCGACGCCGTTGATGAACAGCTGGCCGTCCTTGACCTGGATCTTGTCACCCGGCAGGCCGACAACGCGCTTGATGTAGTCGACGGACGGATCAGGCGGGAACTTGAACACCGCCACATCGCCACGCTTCGGCTCGGCGCCCCAGATGCGGCCCGAAAAGATGTCGGGGCCGAAAGGCAGCGAGTACCGCGAATAGCCATAGGACCATTTGGTGACGAACAGATAGTCGCCTTCAAGAAGCGTCGGCCGCATTGATCCCGACGGGATCGAAAAAGGCTGGAACAGCAGCGTGCGGATGACCAGGGCGAGCAAAAGCGCCTGGACGATGACGCTGACGGTCTCGCCAAGCCCGCCGGATTTCTTCTCGGATTTTTCAGCCACGCTCATGTCGTCCTCGATTGTGCGTTGGATGGTATAGAGTCTCGGCGCGCGCTGGGCAACGTCAATGCCGGTCGTCAGAGGCAATCAATGTGGCGCTTCTTCGACGGGCAGCGCCTCAATGATCACAAAGGCTTGAGCGAGCGGGAAATCATCCGTGATGGTGAGGTGGATTGCCGCCCGATGGCCGTTTGGCAGGATCTTGTCCAGCCTGGCCTGCGCTCCTCCCGTCAGAGCCATGGTCGGCGCGCCACTGGGCAGGTTGACGACACCCATGTCGCGCCAGAACACGCCCTGCGCCATACCGGTGCCCAGCGCCTTGGCGCAGGCCTCCTTGGCGGCGAAGCGTTTGGCATAAGAGGCCGCGCGGGCGCCTCGATTGTCCGAACGCGCCTGTTCGACCTCGGTGTAGATTCTCTGGATGAAGCGCTGGCCGTGACGCTCCAGCGATTTCTCGATGCGTCTGATGTCGATCAGGTCGCTGCCGATGCCGATGATCATCGCGCGGTGGAACCGATGCTTGCGCCGGGATGGGACGATTGCGCATGCCGGCTTGCGCGCTCGGCCAGACGTTTGCGCCGCTGTTCGCGGAAAGCGTTCATGCCCCAGCGCGTGAGGGCGTAGAACAGCAGCCCGAAGGCGAGCCCGAGCGGAACCGCGCCTATCAGCATCGGTTCAAGGACCGGTTTCCACAATTGCGCGAAGGAGAGGTTGTGCAACATCTCGCCCAGATGTGCCGGCGGCCCATGCGTCGGCAAGCGGTCATGCAGGATGAGCTTGCCCGTTTCCCACGACGCCCCCCATAGCAACGGGAAGGTCAGGGGGTTGCCGAAAAAAACCGCGCCGAGAGCGGCCGCCACCAGATTGCCGGCGATCACCCAGCACAGGAGGGCAGCGATGATGAAATGGAAACCGACGGGAAAGAATGAAGCGAAGACCCCCGCTGCAACGCCGGCCGCCACCGCATGCGGTGTGGCCTTCAGCCGCAGGATGCGCTTGGAAAAATACTGAAGCGAGCGCGAAAATGAGCGGCGCGGCCAAAGGTAGGTACGCACCCGCTCATAAAGGCCATCAGGCTTGCGGCGTCGAAAAAGCACTCTGTTCCCGTTCCACGGCTCCCGCAACGGCACCTTAGCCGGGCGTGGTAGCCACATCTTGCGCTTGACGATCACCCAATGGCAATCGCAAGCATGATATAACGACGCGCTGACAGAAGAACAACCAAGCACCGTCTGTCCGATGCGCACTCGTCGCCGCCCCTCGGGGTGGTTCATGCTTCGAACATTGGACAATCGCGGCGAATTTAAGGAAAACTGGCAGTCGCTTTTTCGAAGAGCACCAGCGCTACGGCAGGTATTCGCTGACCTCGACCAGATTGCCGTCCGGGTCGCGGAAATAGACCGACATCATCGGACCGCGGGCCCCGATACGCTCGACCGGACCGAGTTCCACCGCCACACCATTGGCCGCGAGCCGGGCACGGACCTCATCCAGTGGCCCGTCCGTGACCAGGCAGAAATCGCTCGAGCCCGGAGCCGGCGACTTCGCCTTCGGCTCGAAAGTGCGGCCGACCTCATGCACATTGATCTTATGGATACCGAAAGCCAGCGCCGTCGGCCGATCCGCCGCGTCGATGCGCTCAAAACCCAGCACGCGCTGGTAAAACTCACAGGTCACTTCCAGCGAAGCGACCGTCAGCACGAAATGATCGATGCCGGTGATCATTTCCAATTTGTCTTCACGCATGTCGCTTTCCCCAAAACCGCCGCACACTGTTGGGCGAAAAAAATGCCCCGTCAGATGTTGCGGCTGCCGGGCTTGATCGCCGGGATGGCGGCAAGCTCCGGCGGCAGCCGGTCGGCCGGATAGGCCGGGACCTCATACTCGGCCAGCGCGATGAGCGGCACACCGACATCGGTCTTGCCAGCCGAACGGTCGATAATGCAGGCCGCGGCCACTACCTCGGCGCCAAGATCGCGCAGGCACTCGATGGTCTCTCGGATCGACAGGCCAGTGGTGACGATGTCCTCGACGATGACGACACGCGAACCCCTGGCGATCTCGAAGCGGCGCAAGCGGAACTCGCCGCCTTCCCGCTCGACCCAGATCGCCGGCACGCGGAGATGGCGCGAGGTCTCGTAGGCTGGGATCAGCCCGCCGATCGCCGGGCCGACGACATAGTCGATCTTGCCGGGCACGCCTGCGCGGATTTTCTCCGCCAGCGCCTTGCACAGTAGCTCGGTCTTGTCGGCATGCATGAACACGCGCGCCTTCTGCAGGAAGACCGGACTGCGCAGGCCCGAGGTCAAAATGAAATGCCCTTCCAGAACAGCACCCGCCTCGCGGAAAATGCCCAGCACTTCATCGGTGTTCATTTCTGCCTCTTTTTGATTGACCATGACTTTGTCCGAAACCGGAGCATGATCTAGCCATTGACGCGTCTTGCGTCGCTGACGCTCGAATTGTCCTTGAGCTGCGACAGCAGCCGGTTGAGGTGCTTGAGATCCCAGACTTCGAGATCGATCAGCATTTCGGTGAAGTCGGGCGCAGTGCGCACCATCGACAGCGTATGGATATTGGCGTCGTTCGAGGCAACCACCTGCGCTATATCGGCGAGTGACCCCGGCGCGTTGATGGCGGTGACCGAGACACGCGCCGGAAAGCGTTCCTTGGTGCGCTCATCGATGTCCCAGCGCACGTCGATCCAGCGCTCGGGCTGGTCATCGAACGCCTGCAGCGCCGGCGACTGGATCGGATAGATGGTGATGCCGGTGCCCGGCTGGACGATGCCGACGATGCGATCGCCAGGCACTGCCCCTTCCGGCGCGAAACGCACCGGCAGATCGCCGCGCACGCCGCGAATCGGCACGGCGCCATCGCGTGGCTGGTCCTTGTCCTTGCGCGCGGCACGACCCGGAATCTGGAACAACATGCCGGCGGCATTGCGGATCTTCGACCAGCCCTCCTCGCGCGGCTTGGGGACGGCCGTAGTGACGCGCTCATCCTTGTAGTCGGGGAATACCGCCTTCATGACGTCGGTGGAGGCGAGCTCGCCGCGCCCGACGGAGGCCAGCACATCCTCGATGTCCTTGCGCGCCAGCCTGTGCAGCACCTGCTTCAGGCTCTCCTTGGTGAAGGTCTTGCCGGCACGCTCGAAGGCGCGTTCCAGGATGCGGATGCCGAGACCCGAATATTGCTTGCGGATGGCGTTCTTGGTGGCACGGCGGATGGCCGAGCGCGCCTTGCCGGTGACGACGACCGATTCCCATGCCGCCGGCGGCACCTGCGCCTTGGAGCGGATGATCTCGACCTCATCGCCGTTCTTCAGCTCCGTCATCAGCGGCATGATGCGGCCGTTGACCTTGGCACCGACGCAGGTGTCGCCGACATCGGTGTGCACCGCATAGGCGAAATCGATCGGCGTCGCGCCGCGCGGCAGCGCAATCAGCATGCCTTTCGGGGTGAAGCAGAACACCTGGTCCTGGAACAGCTCCAGCTTGGTATTTTCGAGGAAATCCTCGGGATTGTCGCCCTCGGCAAGCTGCTCGATGGTGCGCCGCAGCCAGGCGTAGGCGTTGGTTTCCTTCGAAATCGCGTGGGCGGCGCCATTCGTCTTGCCGCCGGTGTCCTTGTAGATCGAATGGGCAGCGACGCCGTATTCGGCGATTTTGTTCATCTCTCGGGTGCGGATTTGCAGCTCGACACGCTGGCGCGACGGGCCGACGATGGTGGTGTGGATCGACCGATAATCGTTCTGCTTCGGCGTCGAGATGTAGTCCTTGAAGCGGCCCGGCACCATCGACCACGCGGTGTGGATGGCGCCAAGCGCCCTGTAACAATCCTCGACCGTGTCGACGACGACGCGGAAGCCGAAAATATCCGAGAGCTGCTCGAAGGACAGCGCCTTGGCCTCCATCTTGCGGAACACCGACCACGGCTTCTTCTGCCGGCTCTTCACGCCGGCGTTGATCGCATGCTTCTCGAACAGCGTGGACAGCGCCTTTTCGATGTCCGTCAGCACGCCCTTGTTGCGCTCGAAGATTTCGGCAAGCCGTGCGGTGACGGCGCGATAGGCTTCCGGATTGATGAAGCGGAAGGCGATCTCTTCCAGCTCCTCGCGCATGCCTTGCATGCCCATGCGGCCGGCCAGCGGCGCGTAGATATCCATCGTCTCCTCGGCGATGCGCAGGCGCTTGGCCTCCGGCATGTGGTCGAGGGTGCGCATATTGTGCAGGCGGTCGGCGAGCTTGACCAGCAGCACGCGGACATCTTCTGAAATCGCCAGCAGAAGCTTTCTCAGGTTTTCCGCCTGCTCGGCCTTCTTCGAGACGAGATCGAGCTTCTTCAGCTTGGTCAGGCCCTCGACCAGCTTGCCCATTTCGGGGCCGAACAGATCGTCGATCTCGGCCCGTGTGGCGGTCGTGTCCTCGATCGTGTCGTGCAGCAGGGCGACCGCGATCGTCGCCTCGTCCATATGCATCTCGGTGAGGATGGCGGCGACTTCGAGCGGGTGCGAGAAATACGGGTCGCCGGAAGCGCGCTTCTGGTGGCCATGCTTCTGCATGGCATAGACATAGGCCTTGTTGAGCAACGCCTCGTTGACGTCAGGCTTGTAGCGCTGGACGCGCTCGACAAGCTCATACTGACGCATCATGGGCGGGATCTCGCAGCGGTGAAATGAATCATGCGCCGCACTGCTGTACGGCGCATGTCATAGATAGCCACGAAACTGCCAGGACGGAAGTGCCGGATGCTTGATCCAGGCTCTTAGTAGTCGTCGCTTTTTTCCGGTGGCACCAGACCCTCGATGCCGGCCAGGAGATCTTCCTCGGTCATGCGGTCGAAGGTGATGTTCTCCTCGGCGTCATCGGCGTCGGTGGCAGCAACGGCGGTGCCGGTCTGATCGGCAATCGCCTCGCCATCGGCCTCGGGCTCGTCGACCTCGACATGCTTCTGCAGCGAATGGATCAGATCTTCCTTGAGGTCGTCGGGCGACAGCGTCTCATCGGCGATCTCGCGCAGCGCCACGACCGGGTTCTTGTCGTTGTCACGCGGCACGGTGATCGGCGCGCCCTGGCTGATCTGCCGGGCACGGTGGCCGGCAAGCAGCACCAGTTCGAAGCGGTTGTCGACCTTGTCGATGCAATCTTCAACGGTTACGCGGGCCATGGATTGCCCCTTTCATGCGATGGATTTGATGGAAAACAGGCGCGGTCCATAACCCGAACGCCGCCAAAATACAAGCATCATGGACAATGGCCGGGCTGCAGGGCGCCCAATCCTTCGTTCAAACACCCGATTCGGCAAAAACTGGCTGTGCTTATGTGTTCGGTGTCCCGATCACAATTGCTTGCAGTGCCGCACGCGCCCTTGGATTGCCGTGAATCTGGCGCTATCTCGGATGCGTAGAGGTCAGCCGGTTTATTATAAGCCTGACCGAACGTCGCTATCGCATTTCGTTTAGACGGCCGTTTATTTCGAGAAGGAATATTTTCCATGTTCGACCCTCGTGAAAAAATCGCCCTATTCATCGACGGCGCCAATCTTTATGCGACGTCGCGCGCGCTCGGCTTCGACATCGACTATCGCAAGCTCCTGTCGAGCTTCCAGAAACGTGGCTATCTCCTGCGCGCCTATTATTACACGGCGCTGGTCGAGGATCAGGAATACTCCTCGATCCGACCGCTGATCGACTGGCTCGACTATAACGGCTTCAAGGTGGTCACCAAGCCGGCCAAGGAATTCACCGACTCGACCGGCCGCCGCAAGATCAAGGGCAATATGGACATCGAGCTGACGGTCGATGCGCTGGAGCTCGCCGATGTCGTCGACCACTATGTCATCTTTTCCGGCGACGGCGATTTCCGCACGCTGGTCGAGGCGCTGCAGCGGCGCGGCCGCAAGGTGTCGATCGTCTCGACCATGGCCTCGCAGCCGCCGATGATCTCCGACGATCTGCGCCGCCAAGCCGACCATTTCATTGACCTGACGACCTTGAAGAACGACGTTGGCCGCGATCCGTCCGAGCGGCCGGTGCGCAGGCCCGAGCCGGCCGAAGTCGACGAGGACGATTACTGAGGCCGGTCGCCATGACCGTCCTTTCCGCCTCCGAACCCGGCCGCGACTGCCCGCTCTGCCCGCGGCTGCACGACTTCATCGCCGAGTGGCGGCAGCGCGAACCATCCTGGTTCAATGCGCCGGTGCCGACTTTCCTGCCCTCGGAAGGTGACGCGACGGTCCAACTGCTGATCGTCGGGCTGGCGCCCGGCCTTCGCGGTGCCAACCGAACGGGCCGCCCGTTCACCGGCGACTATGCCGGCGACCTGCTCTACTCGACACTGATTTCGCACGGTTTTGCACGCGGCGAATTCAAGGCCAGACCCGACGACGGATTGGAGCTTGTCGGCACGGCGATCACCAATGCCGTGCGCTGCGTGCCGCCCGAGAACAAGCCGGTGGGCGCCGAGATTGCCACCTGCCGGACATTCCTGGTGCCGACGATCGCCCGGTTCCCTAATTTGCGCGCCGTGCTGGCACTGGGATCGATCGCGCATCAGTCGACGGTGCGGGCGCTGGGTGGGCGCGTCGCCGCCTACCCGTTCAAGCATGGCGGGCAGCTGCCGGCCGGTGGCGTCACGCTGTTTTCGAGCTATCACTGCTCACGCTACAACACCAATACCGGCGTGCTGACCGAAGCGATGTTCGTTAGCGTTTTCAGCCAGATATCGGAATTCTTGCAGAAATAGAGCCGGGTGCCAGCGGATCAGCTTGGCGGCGCAAACAGTGCACTCAACGCACCGGGCCCACCCTGCAGCACATTCAGGTCGACATCGCCATTGATGCCGTCAACGCGACCCCTGTTGTGGTACTGCCAGTAGACCCAGTCGTCGCGATCCGGCTCCAGGAGCAATGAGCGGAGCCAGAGCGGACGGGCAGCAATGCGCCCTGCATACGCTTCCGCTGCGTCGTCGGTCAGATAGACCACCGCCGGCTTGCCGAACGCCGCCTCGACTGGAGCGAGGAACGCGGCCAGTTCGGCGTTCAATTGTTCGGGCGTCGGCCGCTGCGGGCAGTTGCCGCCGAATTCGATATCGACCACGGGTGGCAGCAGGGGCTGATCGTGCGGCACCACCGAGATGAAATTCTTCGCCTGGTCCGCACCCGGCCGGCAAAAGGTGAAAAAGTGATAGGCGCCGACGGCGAGACCGGCGGCCCGGGCCTCTTCCAGATTCCGTGCGAAAGCATCATCGACATGATCGCCGCCTTCGGTCGCCTTGATGACGGCAAAGGCGACATCGTCGGCGGCTACGCGCCGCCAATCGATCTGGCCCTGATGATGGGAGACGTCGATGCCCCTGACCGGATATTTATCGCGATCCGGCGAGAATGACCTGAAATAGAGATAGCCGCCTGCTGCGAGGAAACACAACAAGACCAGGCTGGCCAAACCAAAGAGAACAATCCGGTTCTTCAAGCGAATGGCCCCGCCTACCCACGCTCTTTTAACAGCCGGCCCTTCTCGCGCGACCAATCGCGCTGCTTCTCGGATTCGCGCTTGTCGTGCAGTTTCTTGCCGCGGCCGACAGCGAGCAGCAGCTTGGCGCGGCCCTGGTCGTTGAAATAGATTTTCAGCGGCACCAGTGTCATGCCTTCGCGGTCGACACTCTGTGACAGTTTCGCCATCTCGCGCTTGTTGAGCAGCAGCTTGCGGCGCCGCCGCGGCTCATGGTTGAAGCGGTTGGCCTGCAGATATTCCGGCAGATAGGAATTGATCAGCCAGATCTCGCCACCTTCGACCGAGGCATAGCTGTCCTGGATGTTGGCCTGGCCCTGGCGCAGCGACTTGACCTCGGTGCCGGTCAGCACCAGACCGGCCTCGACCGTGTCAAGCACCTCATAGGAAAACCGCGCCTTACGGTTTTCCGAAACGGTCTTGTTGTTGGGATCGGCTTTTCTGACTTGATTCATGATGTGGAGAGGTGGCGCCTCATCCCTAATTAATCAAGCCGGCGTGCTTCATAGCCGCATCGATCTTGTCGGCAGTCGACTGTTCGATCGTCACCAGCGGCGAGCGCAGCACGTTTTCGACCTTGCCTAGCTTCGACAGCGCATATTTGGCGCCGGAAACGCCAGGCTCGATGAAGATCGCCTTGTGCAGCGGCAGCAGGCGATCCTGCAGATCCAGCGCCCTGACGCTGTCGCCGGCAAGCGTTGCCTCCTGGAATTCGGCGCAGAGCCGCGGCGCGACGTTCGACGTCACCGAAATACAGCCGACGCCGCCATGGGCGTTGAAGCCGAGCGCCGAAGCGTCCTCGCCCGAGAGCTGGATGAAATCCTTGCCGCACGTGGCGCGCTGCTCGGAGACCCGTTCGACCTTGCCGGTGGCATCCTTGACGCCGACAATATTCTTGAAGTCGTGCGCGAGCCGCCCCATCGTCTCCGGCATCATGTCGATGACCGAGCGCGGCGGGATGTTGTAGATGATGATCGGCAGCTTGGTCGCCTTGGCGACCGCCGCGAAATGCTCGTAAAGACCGCGCTGTGTCGGCCTGTTGTAGTAGGGCGTGACGACGAGGGCGGCATCGGCGCCGGCCTTCTCGGCATACTGCACGAGGCCGACTGCTTCCTCGGTGTTGTTGGAGCCGGCGCCGGCGACGACCGGAACGCGGCCCTTGGCCACCTCGATACACACCTTGACGACCTGGCGGTGCTCGTCATGCGACAGCGTCGGCGACTCGCCGGTGGTGCCGACCGGCACCAGGCCCGTCGTGCCCTCTGAGAGTTGCCATTCGACGAACGCGCGAAAGGCTTTCTCGTCGAAACGCCCGCTCTTTTCGAACGGTGTCACGAGCGCAGTAAGCGAGCCTCTCAGCATGTCGTCCAACTCCTTGGCACTTCTGGTGTTTTGTGTCGGTGTTTGTGGTCGCGCCTTCTAACCGAAAGCGAAGCGGCGCACCATAGTCTCGACATGGTTGCGCGGCAAGCATTGCCATGGTGCCAGCAAGCGCAATTCGAACAGCCTCGCTAACCCTTTGTTTACGGGCTCTTCACGACCTAAGTTTAGGCTTCGAGGCATCTTCGCCAGCCTGTGGAATGCCAGGACAAGGAAAGACTTAAGGATCATGCCGGGCGGTCGGCCTCACCTTTTCGCGCTGCTTGGCGCCACGCTCGCGCTGATGCCGGGCATGGCGATCAGCGGTAGCGTGGACGTACGGGTCACCTCAGCCATTCCGATGCCAGGCGCGGCAATTGCGCTGCCAGACCTGCAGGATAGGACGCGACAGGCGCCCTTGCCTGACGTCGCCCCCCTGAAAAGCGGGCTGGATGCGTTGGCGGCGGGCGATAGTCTCCGCGCTCGTGGAGTGCGCAATGCCCTTCCGGCTCAGTCGCTCGACCAGCATATCCTTGCCTGGGCGATCGCGCTTTATGGCGGCGACAAGGTTCCGAGCGGCGATATCACTGCTGCGGCCAAGATGCTGCCCAATTGGCCGGGCACCGTCGCCCTGCGCAGGAACAGCGAGCGCGCACTCTATCGCGAGAACCCTGCCCCCGACATCGTTATCAGGGCGTTCGACGGCAGCCAGCCGCAGACATTCGAAGGCGTGATGGTTCTTGCCCGCGCCTATGTGGCGTCAGGCAATATCAAGGCGGCACGTTCGGTGCTGTCGCCCTTCTGGCGCACCGCGATCCTGGAGGCTAGGGACGAGGCGGCGCTGATCAAGGAATTCGGCAGCTTGATCCCGGCCACCGACCACCGTTTTCGCATGGAGCGCATGTTCTATGCCGACCGCGCGAATTCCGCCTTGCGCGTCGCCGGCCTGGCCGGCGCCCAGCAACTCGCCGAGGCCTGGGCGGCGGCCGACAAAGGCGACAAGAACGCGCCCAAGCTGCTGAAGGCCGTGCCGGCAATGCAACGTTCGGCCGGCTACTTCTTCGCGCAGGCCGAATATCTGCGCAAGCAGGAGGATTTTGCCGGGGCCGCCGCCATTGTGATGCAGGCGCCGACAGATCGCGACGCTCTCGTCGATCCGGATGCCTGGTGGGTCGAGCGCCGGGTGTTGTCGCGCGAACTGGTAGACCAGGGCGACATGAAGACCGCGTACAAGATCGTCGCCACACACGCCGCCGAAAGTGCCGCCAATGCGGCAGACGCCGAATTCCATGCTGGCTGGTATGCGCTGCGCGGCCTGAACGACCCAAAAACCGCGGCCAGTCATTTCGCTCGCATCGCGAACCTCGCCCAGGGGCCGATGACGCTGTCGCGCGCCTATTACTGGCTCGGCCGTGCCGCGGAAGTCGGTGGTCCGGGCAATGCAAAGGACTATTTTGCGCGCGCCGCTGCCTATGGCACGACATTCTACGGTCAGCTTGCCGCCGAACGCGTGGGCCGGCAGGCGCTGAACATCGCCTACCCCTCGCCAAGTGCAGCCGACCGGCAGAATTTTGCCGGCCGCGAGGCCGTCAGCGCCATCAAGCGGCTGCAGGAGGCGGGCTACGACCGCTATGCCGAGACGCTCTATCGCGACCTTGCCGGGCAGTTGACCAGTCCGGGCGAACTGGCGCTGCTGGCTGTCCTTGCGGAAAAGCAAGGGAACCATTTCATGGCGCTGAAAATCGGCAAGATCGCCGGGGCGCGTGGCATCGATGTCGGCGCATTGTCGCATCCGCTCGGCGTCATTCCCGATTCGGCCGACATTTCCGGCTCGGGCAAGGCCCTGGCCTATGCGATCGCCCGTCAGGAAAGCGAATTCAACATCGGCGCCGTGTCCAGCGCCGGCGCGCGCGGGCTGCTACAGCTGATGCCGGGAACCGCAAGGCAACTGGCGAAGAAGGCCGGGCTGCAGTTTTCGCAAACACGGCTGACCACCGATGCCGGCTACAATGCGACGCTTGGCTCAGCCTTCCTCGGCGAACAGCTCGATCGCTTCAACGGCTCCTACGTGCTGACCTTCGCCGGCTACAACGCCGGCCCCAACCGAGCCAGCCAGTGGGTGGCCAGATATGGCGACCCGCGCGGCAAGGACATCGACGCGGTCGTCGACTGGATCGAGCGGATTCCCTATACGGAAACAAGGAGTTACGTTCAGCGCGTGATGGAGAATTACGAGGTCTACAAGATGCGTATTTCGGGCAAATACGACATTGTCGGGGATCTGGTGAACGGGCGGAGTTGAGGCTTTCTGTCCTTCTCCCCTTGTGGGAGAAGGTGTCGCCGAAGGCCACGGATGAGGGGGGTTCCAGGGAACGCCAACGCCTCACTTCGCTGGAACACCCCTCATCCGTCTCGGCGCTAGCGCGCCGATTCACCTTCTCCCACAAGGGGAGAAGGCAAGAGCGCCTTTCATTTGACCATCCCTGCCCTCGCCTGTAGCTGTCCAAATCGGTACAGCGAGATCGAACATTCCGATGGCAAGCAAGCAAAATTTCTCCGACTTCTTCTACAGTGCACCGGATGGGCTAAAACTTCATGCGCGCATCTACGGTGAGGCCAATAGCGGACCCTGGCCGGTTGTCTGCCTGCCTGGCCTGACCCGCAACGCCAGGGATTTTCACGAGCTGGCGCTCTATCTGTCGACGGATGCGGCAACTCCGCGCAAGGTAATCGCCTTCGACTACCGTGGGCGCGGGCAGTCAGCCTATGATCCCGACGCCAAAAACTACAATGTCGGCGTGGAGGCTGGCGACATCCTGGCCGGGCTGACGGCGTTGAACATCGGAGAAGCGGCCTTCATCGGCACCTCGCGCGGCGGGCTGATCATCCATGTGCTCGGGATGATGCGGCCATCGGTCCTGAAAGCCATTGTTTTCAACGACATCGGGCCGGTGATCGAGGCGGCCGGACTTGCCCATATCCAGTCTTATCTCGAGCGCGACCCGGCACCGAAAACCCGCCCGCAGGCAATTGCCGCCCAGCGCAGCGTGCATGACGAAGACTTCCCCGCCCTTGCCGGCGCCGACTGGGACCGGATGATATGGGCTCTCTACCGCGAAACGGATGATGGGCTGATGCCGGATTTCGATCCGAAGCTGGTGGATACCGTGGCGAGCCTCGATCTGACGCAGAAGCTGCCTGATCTATGGCCTCAATTCGAGGCGTTGGCCGCCATCCCGTTGCTCGCCATACGTGGTGCCAATTCGAGATTGCTGTCCATAGATTCGCTCAAGCAGATGAGAGAGCGCCATTCCGTGATGGAGGCGATCACTGTCGAGGGCCAGGGCCATGCGCCATTCCTCGAGACCGGCAGCCTACCGGGCGACATAGCCGCTTTTCTCGATCAAGCCGAGCGGAAGAATATCCTGAAGTAAATCCCATGACCAAACAAGGTCACGGGATAGCCATGATGGTATAGGTGGGGATTCTTTAGCCTACTTGGCTTTTGAACTTTTCCGAGTCGCTTTCGGCGACTCCTTTGCGGCGGTGGCTGCCTCGTCCTTCTTTTTCCGCCCTGCCGTCGGCGACGAAGGCGTCGTCACGGGCGAAGAAAACACGGAGCCTTCAGCGCGATTGCCGCCCGGCTGAGTCGATCGAGGTGTTTCCAGCACGATGACACAGCCATCGAGATCGTTGGTGGCCAGATGCGCGTAGCGCATGGTCATCGACAGCGTCTGGTGGCCGAGCCACATCTGCACGCGCCTGATGTCGATGCCGCCCTGGACAAGGCGCGAGGCGCAGGTATGGCGCAGTATGTGCGGCACCACCTGGTCGTCTGCACCAAGTCCGACTTCGGCCTTCGCGTCATTCCAGATGGCACGAAACTGTGCCTGGCTAAGCTTTGTGAACGGTCCCTTGGGCCGACGGCCTTCGGTGGGCGGCAGCTTGATGACCTCCTTGACCCGCTCGGTCATCGGAATGGTGCGGCTGCGGCCGGATTTGGTGATCCAGAAACTGACGCGATGCTCCTGGATATCGTTCCAGATCAGCCCAAGCGCCTCGCCGAGACGGCATCCGGTGTCGACCAGGAAGACGGAAAGCCTGTAGGCATCCTCGCTGCGGTTCTTGATGGCGGCGAACAGGCGCGCCTCTTCGTCCCTTTCGAGGAAGCGAATCCGACCCGCCCGCTCCTTCTGGCGGCGGAACTCGGGCAGGCTGTGGATATCTCCCATCTTGTGAGCCTTGCGCAGCAGTTTGCTGAGGGCAGCCATCTTTCGATTGATGGTTGCGTTGCTGTTGCCGCGCTGGCGCAAGGTGCCGATAAGGTTGTCCAGGGTACTTTGGTCAAAGGCGCTGAAACGCTCCCCAAGGAGGATCTCGTCTATTTCGCCGATGAACGAGCTGACATTATACTTATGCCGCCCATCATCCCATAATATGTCCCGATATGCTGAAAAAAGATCTCCGACCCGATGCGACTTTACTTCTCTAATCTTGTTGTAGGTGTATCGAATCTTCGGACTTTGAGAAGAAAACATCGAAAAATGATCAGAGGACTCGCCCTCTTGAATCGCTTCGTTCGTCATCATTTGCCACACCCCCGAGTGGGATAGGTCAGCCCTACCCGCTTGGAAGCGTCCTTTCAAGAGATTTTAATCACGCAGTTGTGATTTCATCCGCCCATCAGCGGATCCCACGAAACCACTCCACGGATTTATTCAGCTACCGTTACCCCCATCCTTCTGTTTGCCTTGATCCAGTCACGAAAACAAAAACAGCCCGGGCGTTGTGCGCCCGGGCTGGATTTCACCTGTAAGGAACCAGCCCTTAGAACGAGCGCTGGAAGCGGAGGATACCGCCGATGTTGTTTTCTTTGTCGGCGCCAGTCCAGTTGGAGACGGTGTCATCACCAACATGGAGGTAGTCGACTTCCGCCGTGATCGTCAGACCTGGGACGATATCGTAGGCAATGTTAGCCGCGGCGCCGAAGTTCTTGCCATCGTCATAAGACAGCTGAGCATTGAACGAGGTCTTCTCGTTGAACTTGTAGGTGCCACCGCCCCATACGGCCCAGCTACCGCTCCACAGCTTGTACATGGAGCGACCACCGCCGAAGTCGTTGATATTATCATCAGTGCCGTAGCCACCCATGATAAACAGCGAAAGTTCATTCGTGGCGTTCACATCCAAACGAACCTTTCCAGAAACTTCTTCGTAATTGCTGTCATAAGCAATGACGCCGCTGATGCCACCCCAACCCTGCGTCCACTTCACGCCGCCAACGACATGAGGGACGTAGCTGTCGATCGTGTAGTCGCCATAGCCTTCTTCGAGCGAGACCACAGCCGAGAAGCCGTTCCCAGCGTCGAAATAGTACTGAATCACGTTCGTGTCGAAGCCACCATAAGGAACGAGCGTATCCTGGATGACGTTGCCAGCATAACCGGTAAACGTATCGAACGCCGATTCGTCCTTACCGACGCGCAGGCCACCGAGCTGGATCCAGGCGAAATTAAGCGAAATGCCCTTATTGAAGGCTTCGTCGCTAAAATTCGTGTTGCCGAAATTGATACGGGTCTCGGTGTAGGTCTTCAAGGTGCCGAGTTCGGTCTCCTGGCCGGTCCAGGTCTTCAGCGCGAAGCGTGCATTTTTTCTCCAGGTATCCTGGACGTCACCATCCATCCGGTCGATAGCACGAGCACCATTAAACGACCCAATGTCACCAGCGCCGATGTCATAACGGACATAGCCGCCGATGCGCAGGCAGGTTTCGGTGCCGGGGATGTAGAAGTAGCCAGCGCCGTAGACGTCGCAAATCTTGACGTATTCAGCGGGTTCCGGCTCGGCGACGACGACGGCGTCGGCGGCGCGCGCACCGGAAACTGCGATCAGGGCCGCAGCGGAGCCGAGGAGAAGGCTCTTGATGTTCATTTTCTGACCTCCAGTCAGAATCGAATGAAATTGCGGCTTGCGGAGAGGTAGGCGACGCCACAGGAACGGCGCTTCCTTCGATTATCGATTTGTTATTGTTAGGAGATTTGTCCTGCGAAGCGCGCAGCGCGAAGCAGGATGGCGGAGAGGATGGGATTCGAACCCACGAGAAGCTTTTGACCTCTACTCCCTTAGCAGGGGAGCGCCTTCGACCACTCGGCCACCTCTCCGTTGCGCCGGTGGATAAAGAAAAGCGCCGGCACAATCAACAAGCCCGCATCATTATATGGAAAATAAGATGCACTGAACCGTGGCCTTCCATGGATGAGGCGGTTCTGCGGTTGTTTCCTGGCCAGCGACTCGGGAGCTTGCCATGATTCCGACGGTCCTTCGCCGGATTCGGCGGCAAACAAGGGGTTGCGGCGGGCCTGATGGTTAACGAGAGCTTTCTGAGTGAGGCCAAATCGTGTCATTTGTGCAACAACGCCGGGGGATAGCAGCCAGGCAGCCCTTTCGTCGGTACGATCGTGGTTGAACGCCGCCGTCTCATGGG
>NZ_RZOL01000680.1:0-1830 GCF_004022985.1 Mesorhizobium sp. M7A.F.Ca.ET.027.02.1.1
GTTGTTCACCCGCGCCAAGGTCAAGCCGGGCGCACGGCGCGGCTTGATCAGCCGTCTGTTCCGGCGCGGCAAGGTCGAGATTTCATCGACCGATGCGCCAGGGCGGGATGCCGGAGCCGGGCCGGATATCGCCTTTCCGAAAGCCGCCGAATAGATCATTGCCGATTTGACCGGCAAAGGCCGCCCGGAACAACCGGGCGGCCTTTTGCATTGTTCTTGGGCGAAAAGTCGAATTGCGGGGTTCTCATGCCGATCACCACCATCGTCATCATCGTCCTGGTCCTTATCCTCATCGGCGCGGTGCCGGCCTGGCCGCATTCGCGCTCCTGGGGCTATGGGCCCTCGGGTATTGTCGGCGTGGTGCTGGTGTTGCTTATGGTGCTGCTGTTGATGGGACGGCTCTGAGGCGCCCTCTCAGTCCGCGGAGATTGTTAATCTGCGGAGGAGCATC
The DNA here is from genome assembly GCF_004022985.1 of Mesorhizobium sp. M7A.F.Ca.ET.027.02.1.1. Taxonomy (NCBI): domain Bacteria; kingdom Pseudomonadati; phylum Pseudomonadota; class Alphaproteobacteria; order Hyphomicrobiales; family Phyllobacteriaceae; genus Mesorhizobium; species Mesorhizobium sp. M7A.F.Ca.ET.027.02.1.1. Next base: position 452 of record NZ_RZOL01000680.1, read on the forward strand.
GCCCGCTATCGCGGAGGTCAGGCAGCTTTCGCAACGCAGGTCACGGTGGCAATGCCGATATCCCCGAGCGCTTCAGCAACCGCCTGATCCAACGGCGTGTGCGGAATCTCGCCGACGATGCCTTCCAGCCGCATCGAAGCCAGTTGATGCGGCTCGAAGCGCAGGTAGGACATGGAGACGATCTCGCGCCACATCGCTACGAACGGGCTGCCAGCGCGCAGTACCCACCAGGGCATCGAAGTCATCTTGAGCGGACGACCAATAGCCTTCTCGGCAGCGGCCTTGATCTGCAGATCGGTAACCGCGTGGCCCGGAAAGTTCAGCGCTTCATAGAAGCCGAGCTTGTCCAGATTGCGCGCCAGCGCGACGAAGCCCACAGCGAAGTCAGGCAGATAGGCCCATTCATGTACGAGGTCGACCGGGCCAGGCGCGGTGTAGATACCTTTGTTGATCTTGGCGGCAACGATCAGGTCGAACCATGATCCGCTGCCGGTGCCGCCGAAGAAATCGCCGGCCCGCAGAAGGATGGTGCGGACGCGGCCCGCGTCGGCCTCGCGACGAAACAATTCCTCCATGGCGCAGCGGATGCGGCCCTTTTGCGTGCTCGGATGGAAGGGTGTGTCTTCCGATATCACCGCCGGCATCGGTGAGCCGTAATTGTAAACGGTGCCGGGGAAGAGGTGCAGTGCGCCATTCGCATGGCAGGCAGCCATGACATTCTGCGCCATCGGCAGGCACTTGCCCCAGTCGGTGTAGATCGGGTTGAGGCCGTTGAAGATGATATCGACACCTTGCGTGGCGCGGATGAGGGCCACGCGGTCGAGCGCGTCACCGGCAACGGCTGTGGCGCCTTTGAGTTCGGCCGGCACCTTGCCGTTGCGGGTGACTGCGCGAACCTCGTAGCCCGCGTCGATGAAGGCCTTGGCGACCACGCGGCCGAGCCGGCCACTGGCACCGAGAATTGCGATACTGGTCATTGGAAGCACTCCTGGGTTGGGATTTGCGTGGTCGGTCTGGACGCGCGATCGGGATCAGCGACAAGCGCGATCGAGATCAGCGACGAGCGCGATCGAGATCAGCGGCTGCCGAAGAGGTCGCGGTTGCTGCCCTGCGTGACCGGTTGCCGGACGGCCGCATCCGGGTTGTGGATCGAAGCGGTGGTCGTGTTGTCGGTGCTGGTGACAGCCGACTGGCTGGCGTCGTTCGACCCAAACTTGTCGCTGCCGGCAAAAGCGGCGCTGACGGAAATGAGGATGGCGGCGGCGGTGAGGGCGATCTTGGTCATCTGAGTTCTCCTGGTTGGTGTTTGCAGTCCGTGTTGGTGTCTGCAGCCGGAATATGGTCGCTCCGAATGCGAATGGAAATTGACTACAGATGGC
>NZ_RZOL01000681.1:0-1818 GCF_004022985.1 Mesorhizobium sp. M7A.F.Ca.ET.027.02.1.1
GTCGCCATGGGGCATGTTCATGGCGGCCGACATTGTCGTCAAGGCGGTGATGATCGGGCTGGCCTTTGCCTCCCTCGTCACCTGGACGATATGGTTGGCCAAGTCGCTGGAGCTTTTCGGCGGCAAGCTGCGCATTCGTCGCGCCGTGCGGGCGATCGGCGAGGCCGCCACGCTGAAGCAGGCCAGCCGTACCCTTGACCGCAGCGGCGGTCCCGGCGCGCTGCTGGTGCGGGCGGCCGAGGAGGAGACCGCACTCTCGGCCGGCGCGCTCGATCATGTCTCGGGCGACGGCCTCAAGGAACGGGTCACGTCGCGCCTGTCGCGCATCGAGGCGGCGGCGGCGCGGCGCATGTCGCGCGGCACCGGCGTGCTGGCGACGATCGGCTCGACCGCGCCCTTCGTCGGCCTGTTCGGCACTGTCTGGGGCATCATGAACGCCTTCATCGGCATCTCGCAGGCGCAGACCACCAATCTCGCTGTGGTCGCGCCGGGCATCGCCGAAGCGCTGCTGGCCACCGCGATGGGCCTGGTCGCGGCCATACCGGCCGTCGTCATCTACAACGTCTTTGCCCGCTCGATAGCCGGCTATCGGCAGATCCTCGCCGATGCTGCCGCCGGGGTCGAACGGCTGGTCAGCCGCGACCTCGACTTCCGCACCGTCGCGCCGGCAACGCCACTGGCGGCGGAGTAGCGCCATGGGAAGCAGAATCCGACAGACCATTGATGACGATCTCGAGGAAAGCCACGAGATCAACGTCACCCCGTTCATCGATGTCATCCTGGTGCTGTTGATCATCTTCATGGTCGCGGCACCGCTGGCCACGGTGGATGTCAATGTCGACCTGCCTGGTTCGACCGCAACGCCCGCGCCGAGGCCCGAGACACCGCTGTTCCTGACGCTGAAGGACGATCTGACGCTGGCGATCGGCAATGACAGCGTGCCGCGCCCGGCTTTCGCCACGACGCTGGACGCCAAGACCAAGGGCGACAAGCAGACACGCATCTTCCTGCGCGCCGACAAGGCGGTCGCCTATGGCGACCTGATGGAGGCGATGAATCTATTGCGCGGTGCCGGCTATCTGAAGATCGCGCTGGTCGGCCTGGAGACGGCTCCCGCGTCCAATGCCCCGGCGCCCGCAGCCACTGGTGCGGCGGCGCCATGACGCAAGCGGTCGCCGTGCCCTCGGTCCAGCTGTCGCGCTTCGGTTGGCGCGACCTTGGCTTGTGGGCCGGTGCTGCCGCGCTGGTCCTTGGAGCCCATGTCGCGGTCGCCTATGCAGTGCAGAACCTCACAATGGTCACCGAAGCGGATGGCGGTCCACCCCCCGCGCAGATGATCGAGATGGCACCGATGGTGGTGATGCCGGCCGTGGAAGAGCAGGTCGCCGCGCTGGACGCGGTGACGCCAGATCAGACCGAACCGACACCGACGACCGAGCCGACACCTGAAGAACCGGTCGAAAAGGCGGAGCCGGTTGTCGAGCCGCCGGAAGCGGTCGCGCCAGACGAGGCCGAACCCACCCCGACCGAACCTACCCAGGCCGAAACGGCCGAACAGGTCGATCAGCCGCCGCCGGATGAGGTCATCCCGGATGTGGTCGAGGCTGTCACGCCAGACGTCGTCATTCCCTTGCCGCAGCCGAAACCGGTCGAAATTGTCAAAGACAAGAAACCGGTCGAGGCCAAGGCGAAGAAGCCTGTCGAGAAGCCCAAGCCGCGGCTTAAGAAGGAGAAGGCGGCTCCGCCGAAGACGGCAACCTTCGCCAGCGCCGACGCACGGACCGCGGCCAAGACCGCCGCGCCGAAGGCGGCGGAGTC
>NZ_RZOL01000682.1:0-1815 GCF_004022985.1 Mesorhizobium sp. M7A.F.Ca.ET.027.02.1.1
CGTCCCAACCACGAAAAAGATGCTTACGACTTATCTGAAACCGGCGGCTTCAACATCTCGGTCTGTCCGCAAGGCGGCGGCTGGAGCGGCCGGATACTGGGACGAAAAACGCAACGGCTTGTGGAATCGCGCCTCACTTATGCAACTGCGGATGCCGCCAAACCCGGCGCCTTTGACGGCATGATCTTCTTGGAAGGCAAAGGGTGGGGCGCAGGGCGTTGACGGGTTGATCAAGGCCTGCGGTCGAGCCAAATCCAAAACCGCTTCTGCTTTGGCAGGCGTTTCAGCGAGAACGCAATAGCATTGATCGGGACTTCTCTCGTATCTGGGCATAGTGAGCCGGACGCGCCAAGCCTATGCCTGCTCTGCCACGCTCGCATCGGCAGACTCGGCACGTTTCAGCGCGGCTCGCACGGCCTCTTTGTTCAGCAAAACTATGTGCTGCGCCCGCGGAGCTTCCTTCTCGGCATCCCGGAGCAATCCGAGCCTCTTAAGGACATAGAACAGCATCGAACAGCGAACCGACAGCACAGCTTTATTATCCATCATGCCGTAATCTTTTGCCACGACCTTCTTCTGATTTTCGGCGAGCGCCGGATGCGGTGTAATTTCGACCCGGATACGCTCGTGCCATCCCAGGTCATTCTCTCCACCCGCGCCGCTCGGGCCGGGGGAACGTGCTTCGAGAATGCGCGGCAGTATGAAGTCTTTGTACTTGGCGTCGAGGTGGCAGTAAGCCCGCGCGTGCCAGCGAAATCCGTCATAGCCGAAAGCATGGGGCGACATGCGCCGCCACATGGGATCAGGACGAATGCTGTTCATGGACTGGTACAGGACTTCCACGGATTTCTGCTCTCGCATTGCATCGATGACTGCCCGCAACACGGCCGTATCGACATCACGGTGCGGTGTCAGAGCAATGTCGGATTCGGGATGATACCGAAGCCAGGATTCGGCCGGCTTTGATAGTCCTTCCGCAAGGGAGCGCAGGCGAGACAGGTACGCTTCCGGGCCAGGGGTCAAGAAGCTCGGTTCGAAATTTCGGGCCGGGATATAGCGCTTGGCGCTCTTGTCGTACTCCACATTTCCTGGTGCTCGCTCCTGATATAGCGTCAGGTCTTTCGATGCCTGGGGCACCGAAACGCCGAACATGTTAATGATATCTGCGCGGTTCACCCCGCCTTCCCAAAACAGCCGGAACTCTATGAATTCCAGCCTTTGTTCAACGCCCCAACGCACCCCGGGTCGTTCGTCCTTCATTATTACCTCACAATGCGTATAGAAACTATATTGGAATTGAAAGACGATGTGTATATTTCATATTCCCATTAGTGCTGGCGGTCAAATTGAAAAGCGGGCTCGGGCCATGCATGGCTCCCCTACATCGCTCCGAGCCTCAACGTCGATACGTGTAAAAAGGCTATGGACATATTTACACGATCCGTATAATTATTATTCCCATAGATGCCTCGTCGATGATGATTCGGGGAAGCCGGGCGAAGCCAAAACCCGGTCGGGCAATAGAGGAGTTCGGAAATGGCAGGCACAGACGATCAGGTTGAGAAATTCCTTCAGGCACTCGTGGAGGAGCTCGCCATTCCAGTATCCCGGTATGAACAGGCCGAGACGAGCTACACGTCCCTAGGCGATTGGTTTCACCGGCCCGAGAGCACGGTGCGGAATTTCGATCCGGCGGTTTATGTACAGGGATCGTTTCGTCTTGGAACTGCGATCCGACCGGTCAACGACGCCGAGGAGTACGATGTCGACTCTGTCTGTGAGCTGAAGCAGCTCACCAAGAACGATCTCACGCAG
>NZ_RZOL01000683.1:0-1806 GCF_004022985.1 Mesorhizobium sp. M7A.F.Ca.ET.027.02.1.1
GTTGCTTCTCTATGGCCTTGAACGCATCGCGCACCCGGAGGACGGCGTTTTACCGACGGTGCTGCTGGTCGTAGCCGGCATCGTCATCGGCTGGCTGGCGGTGCGGCATCTCAGGGGCGCGCCGCATCCGCTGCTCGATCTCTCCTCGTTCAAGGTGCTGACCTTCGCCATCTCGACGCTTGCCGCCGGCACCATTTTCCGGGTGGCGATCAACGCCACGCCATTCCTGTTGCCGCTGCTGTTCCAGGTCGGCTTTGGCCTCTCGTCCGTCGATGCCGGCTTGATGATCCTGGCCTATTTCCTCGGCAATCTCGGCATGAAGACGGTGACGACACCAACGCTGCGCCGTTTCGGCTTCCGGTCGGTGCTGGTCGTCAACGGCCTGATCGCTTCGGCGGCGATCATGGCATGTGCTGCGATCTCACCGCAGACGCCGCAAGCGCTGGTGGTGGCGTTGATGCTGATCGCCGGCCTGTCGCGCTCGATGCAGTTCACCGCGCTCAACACACTGGCCTTCGCCGACATCGATGCGGCGCAACGAAGCTCGGCGGCGACGCTGTCCTCGATGCTGCAGCAGGTGGCGATGTTGTTCGGCGTCGCGGTGGCGGCGGCGATCCTCAATTTGTCGCAGATCGCCAGGGACCGGCCGGCCCTCGATCTTGTGGATTTTCGAGTAGCCTTCCTGGCGATCGGCGCCATCGGGCTGGTGGCGGCGTTGCGTTTTCTCGTGCTGCCGCCAGGTGCGGGCGCGGAGGTTTCCGGCCACTCGCCGGGAAATTGAGATCGATTTTTCCGCCTGATGCGGAGATAAATTCCGTCTTGTCCTTTCGCCTTGGTGCAGCCTTTTCGCGAGTGGCGGCTATGGCGCAAGCAATTGCCAAAAGTGCAGAGTTTTCCGAGCATTGCGCCAGCTTCGGCAATCGACGCGTCCATTTGGTAAATATCGCTGCCGGCCGGGGTTCCGAGCGCGGATTCATTTGACGAACCGGCGTTGGGCCGATTAGCGTTCTTTCCCAGGGATGGCAGCGCTGCCATCGGGGCAAACGCAGACATGAACACGATCGGCTGGCCGAATTTCAGGAGCCTGAATCAGGAAGGCATTGTCTTTGCCATAGCGGTGGTGCTGTTCGTTACAGCGGCCATAGGCCTGCCGGGTTTCATCGATCCCAACAATCTCGTCGCCATCGTCCGCTCCGTGTCGGTGCTGGGCATCCTTGCGCTCGGCATGGCCGTCGTCATCATCGGACGCGGCATCGACCTCTCCGCCGTGGCGATCATGGCGATGTCTGTCGCCTGGTATCTGCAACTTCTGAATTCGGGAACGCCGGACGGGCTGGCCTTCGCCTATGTGCTGGCCGGTGTGCTGGCCATCGGCCTGCTCAACGGCTTTCTCGTCGCCTATGCCGATGTGCCCGCGATCTTCGTGACGCTGGCGACAGGCTCCTTCGTCTTCGGCTATGTGCGCTCGCAGCTGATCACGCAGGATGCGGTGCCGGTGCCGCAGGGCCATTGGGTCGAGCTGCTCGGCGGCCTGCGCTTCCTCGATATTCCGGTCGAGGTGTTCGTCTTTGCCGGCCTGGCCTTCCTGTTCTTCCTGTTCCTGCGCTACACCAAATGGGGCCGCTACATCTACTTCGCCGGCGACAATCCGGTTGCCGCCCGCAACATCGGCATTCCGGTGCGGCCGATGCTGGTGCTGCGCTATGTGCTTTCCGCTTTCGTCGCACTGGTCGCCGGCCTGCTGACGGCGGCGAGCCTGCATTCGATCAACACCCGCGTCGTCAATTCGACGCTGCTCTACGACAT
>NZ_RZOL01000684.1:0-1805 GCF_004022985.1 Mesorhizobium sp. M7A.F.Ca.ET.027.02.1.1
AGCGCCATATTGCAACGCTCGGCATGACGGCCGACCAGTATCGCGAGAAGTGGGGCCTTGGCGCCGACTATCCGATGGTAGCGCCGAATTACTCGCAGAAGCGCTCGGCGCTGGCCAAGGCCTCGGGCCTCGGCCGCGCCGGCAGCCACCACGCGCCGCTGCAATAGGCGCCGGGCTGATGGCCGTCTACGTCGACAACGCCAAGCATCCCTTCGGCCGTCTGCTCATGTGCCATATGTGGGCGGATACCCGCGCCGAACTGCTCGCCATGGCCGACCGCATCGGCGTCCAGCGCCGATGGTTCCAGCGCCCGGCCGGGCTTGGTGTCGCCGGCATGGATGCAACGTGGGAGCATTTCGACATTGCTCAATCGAAGCGCGCGCTGGCCGTCGCCGCCGGCGCGATCGAGACAGACAAATATGGCCCGGTCGAGCACACCGCCCGGCTGAAGGGCGACCAGGTGAAGCTCGACCAGATAGCACAGCTTCGCGCGAAGGGCTTCGGTGCCGGCGCGAGGCCGGCCAATCCTAAGCAGGGAGCACTGCTGTGATCGAGCTTCCCGACCTCGCCATTTCCGTCCGCCAGCCATGGCCATGGGCGATGATGCACTGTGGCAAGGATATCGAAAACCGCGACTGGCCGACGAAGATCAGGGGCCGCGTCTGTCTGCATGTGCCAAGGGCATGACGCGCGACGAGTACGAAGACTGCCTCGCCACAATCCATGAGATCAGTCTGACGCACCCTTTCAAGCCGGGCTTGATGCTGCCGGCATTCGAGGAACTGCCGCGGGGCGGCATCGTCGGAACGGTCGACATAGTCGATTGCGTCGCTGAAAGCGCCAGCCCGTGGTTCTTCGGTCGCTATGGATTTGTTCTGCGCAACGTCGAGCCGTTGGATGAGTTCATTCCCGTCAAAGGCGCACTCGGCTTTTTCAGATGGAGAGACAACCTCAACGCCGCGCCGGTGCTAACGGCAGCGCCAAGACAGGGGAGCCTGCTTTGACGCTGACCCACGCCCCGCAACCATCATCCGTCCGCTTTCCTGTGCAACCGCGCCTGGTGCCGGCGATCAAGGCGGCGCGCTATCTGCACCTGACGCTGCCGGAATTCATGGAATTGCTGCCGGCGCTGCAGCATCAGGGTTTTCCACGGGCGTGCCCGATCACCGGCAATTACGACCTGGTGGCGATCGACGCCTGGCAGGACAAGCGCTCCGGCCTTGCCGGATCAGGATCCGGCGCGCAGTCTAGCGCCGAAATCGCAAGAGCGAGGCTGGCGACCCTTGGCTAAGATCAAGCTGAAGCACTACGTCATTCGCAAGGGCAAGTACGGCTACTGGCTGCCGACGCCGAAGATGGTCGAGGCCGGCTTCGAATGCATCTCCTGTGGCACGGACGGTCCGGATGCGTGGGCGATTGCCAGGCAATGGGAAGACCGCTGGCAGGAATTCCGCAAGGGCAGGGAGCCGCCGCGCCTGCATGTGTGGCCGAAGGATTCGATTGGCGACGCCTTTGCCCGCTATCGCAAGATGGATGCCTGGGAGCGCAAGCCGCCGCGCACGCGTGAAGACTGGGAACGTGGCTGGACGTTCATCGAGCCGTATTTCGCCGACCTGCCGCCGGCCGACATCACGCTCGAGCTGCTCGACGACTGGTATGGCCGCCTGCTGCGGGTCCGAGGCGTCGACATTGCATACCGCGCCATGAAGACGTGGCGGTCGCTCTACAACGTCATGGCCGGCATGAAGCTCTGCCCGCCCAAGGCCGACCCTTCGCAAGCGATCCGCCGCCAGACGCCGCCGCCC
>NZ_RZOL01000685.1:0-1788 GCF_004022985.1 Mesorhizobium sp. M7A.F.Ca.ET.027.02.1.1
GCTATGAGGCGCCGCGCGGCGCGGTCGAGACGGCGCTGGCGCAGATCTGGGCGGAGCTTCTCGGTGTCGAGCGGGTCGGGCGCCACGACCACTTCTTCGAACTCGGCGGCCACTCGCTGCTGGCCGTCCAGCTGATGGAGCGGCTGCGGCAGCTGTCGCTTGGGGTGGAGGTGCGCACCCTGTTCGCCAGGCCGGTGCTGGCCGATCTTGCCGCAAGCCTTGGCAGCCATCACGAGGTCGCGGTGCCTGCCAACCTGATCACCGAACAGAGCACGGCGATTACGCCGCAGATGCTGCCGCTCATCGAGCTGGCCCAGCCGGAGATCGACCGGATCGTCGCCACGGTGCCCGGTGGTGTCGGCAACATCCAGGACATTTATGGCCTGTCGCCGCTGCAGGACGGCATCCTGTTCCATCATCTGTTGGCGACGAAGGGGGATCCCTACCTGCTGGTGTCGCAGATGGCGTTTGCCGATCGCGGCCTGTTGGAGCGCTATCTTGGCGCGGTTCAGCAGGTGGTGGACCGGCACGACACCCTGCGCACGGCCTTTGTCTGGGAGGGGCTGTCGAGCCCGGCCCAGGTGGTGTGGCGTCGTGCGCCGCTGGAGGTGAGCGAGGTCGAGCTGGATGCCTGTGACGGTTCCGGCGCCGATGAGCTCAGGCGCCGGTTTGATCCGCTGCGGCATCGCATCGATGTTGGCCGGGCGCCCTTGTTGCAGTTTGTGATCGCGCGCGAGCCCGGCAGCACACGCTGGCTGCTGCTGGAGCTGCAGCATCATCTGATCGGCGATCACACGACGCTGGAAGTGATGCATGCCGAGGTGCGGGCCGTGCTCGAGGGACGCGGGCATGAGCTGCCAGCACCGCAGCCGTTCCGCAATCTGGTGGCGCAGGCGCGGCTGGATGTCGATGCCAAGGCGCATGAGCAGTTCTTCCGGACGATGCTGGCCGACATCGATGAGCCGACCACGCCGTTCGGCTTAAGCGAGGTCTACGGCGACGGCGGCGGCGTCGGCGAGGCGCATCGGATGCTGCCGCAGGCGCTCAATGATCGGCTGCGGGAACAGGCGAGGCGGCTTGGGGTGAGCCTGGCGAGCCTTTGCCATCTGGCCTGGGGTCAGGTGGTGGCGCGCAGCAGCGGCCGAGAGCAGGTGGTGTTCGGCACGGTGCTGTTCGGCCGCATGCAGGCGGGCGCGGGCGCCGACCGCACGATGGGCCTGTTCATCAACACCCTGCCTGTGCGGCTTGACCTGGACGGGACCGGGGTCGCGGCGAGCGTGCGGACCACGCATGCGAGGCTTTCCGAGCTGCTGGCGCACGAGCATGCCTCGCTGGCGCTGGCGCAACGCTGCAGCGGCATTGCGGCGCCGGCGCCGCTGTTCGGCGCGCTTTTGAACTACCGTCACAATACGCCGGCGGCCATGGCCGGCTCCGGGACGGCAGATGGTCTGTCCGGCATGGAATGGCTGGGCGACAAGGAACGCACCAACTATCCGCTGACCCTGTCGGTGGAGGATTATGGCGAGGCGCTCGGCTTGACGGCGCAGGTGGCCGAGCCTGTCTCTGCGGATCGGGTCTGCGGCTACATGCAGCACGCGCTCGAGCAACTGACAGAGGCGCTGGAGCATGCCCCCAACACGCCGGTGCGCGAGTTGGCCATCCTGCCGGCTGCGGAGCGTGCGTATCTGCTGGAGGAGCTGAACCGGACGGCGGCGGCCTATCCGTCGGAGCGGTGCATCCATGAACTGTTCGAGCAGCAGGTGCAAAAGGCGCCGGAGGCGGTGGCGC
>NZ_RZOL01000686.1:0-1771 GCF_004022985.1 Mesorhizobium sp. M7A.F.Ca.ET.027.02.1.1
GCACTGACGGACGGACCGCTGTTCTCGGTTTTCCTGGCCATGATGTTCTTGATTTCCTCACCGGTGCAGCACCTCCTTGAAGCGGGTGCTTTGTTTCGGTCCGAATTAAGACCACGCGCCGCCGCGTGTAAACCGCCAGCGCGCGGGAATCGCCGTCCGCATCGGCAATTGCGGACAAGCTGCCGTCCCGTCGTCCCCTGTTTTTCGAAGCGCCGGCATTAAACCGCATCATCACATCTGCTAGCGTGCCGCGCATGAACATGCACAGCCCGAACGAGCCAGACGCCCCCGAGGCGATGACGCCGGCGCCGACCGTCCATGCCGGCGCCACGCCGATGATCGAGCAATTTATCGAGATCAAGGCGGCGAACCCCGATTCGCTGCTGTTCTATCGCATGGGCGATTTCTACGAGCTGTTCTTCGATGATGCCGAGAAGGCGAGCCGGGCGCTCGGCATCGTGCTGACCAAGCGGGGGAAGTATCAAGGGCTCGACATCCCGATGTGCGGGGTGCCGGTGCATGCCGCCGACGACTATCTGCAAAAGCTGATCGGCCAGGGCTTCCGCGTCGCCGTCTGCGAACAGATCGAGGATCCGGCCGAGGCCAAGAAACGCGGCGGCAAATCGGTGGTGCGCCGCGACGTCGTGCGGCTGGTGACACCGGGCACCATCACCGAGGACAAATTGCTGGCGCCCTCGGAATCGAGTTTCCTGATGGCGCTGGGGCGGGTGAAGGGCGGAGCCGATCACAGTTTCGCGCTGGCCTGGATCGACATCTCGACCGGCGCCTTCCGCGTCACCGACACCACCGCCGACCGGCTGCTGGCCGACATCTTCCGTGTCGATCCGCGCGAGCTGATCGTCGCCGAGCCGGTGTTCCACGATCCGGAGTTGAAGCCGGTGTTCGAGGTGCTCGGCCGCGTCGCCAGCCCGCAGCCGCCGTCGCTGTTCGATTCGGCCTCGGCCACGGGACGCATCGGCCGCTTCTTCGATGTGGCGACACCGGACTCCTTTGGCGCCTTTTCGCGCGCCGAACTGTCGGCGATCTCCGGCGCCATCGCCTACGTCGAGAAGACGCAGAAGGCCGAGCGCCCGCCGCTGTCGCGGCCCGAGCGCGAAGAGCAGGGCTCGACCCTGTTCATCGATCCGGCGACACGCGGCAATCTGGAACTGCTGCGCACGCTGTCGGGCAGCCGCGAAGGGTCGCTGTTCAAGGCGATCGACCGCACGGTGACCGGCGGCGGCGCAAGGTTGCTCGCCGACCGGCTGATGGCGCCGCTGACCGATCCCGCGGCCATCGGCGCCAGGCTGGATTCGGTGTCGTTCTTCCGTTCCGAAACGCGGCTCTGCCAAGCGGTGCGGTCGAGCCTGAAGAGCGTTGCCGACATGCCGCGCGCACTGTCGAGGCTGGCGCTCAACCGGGGTGGGCCGCGCGACCTTGGCGCGCTGCGCGCCGGCTTCGAGGCGGCAGGCGCGATCGCCGAAATCTTTGCCGCGACCGCCCTGCCCCCGGAACTTGCGGCGGCATTGGCCGCCATCCATGCTCTGCCCGAGGCGCTGGCCCAGCATCTGACCCAGGCGCTTGGCGACGAACTGCCGCTGCTCAAGCGCGATGGCGGCTTCTTGCGCGGCGGCTACCATGCCGATCTCGACGAGATGCGGGCGCTGCGCGACGAATCGCGAAAGGTGATCGCCGGGCTGGAGCGCTCGCTGATCAACGAGACCGGCATCCGCTCGCTGAAAATCCGGCACAACAATGTGCTTGGCTACTA
>NZ_RZOL01000687.1:0-1757 GCF_004022985.1 Mesorhizobium sp. M7A.F.Ca.ET.027.02.1.1
AACAAACCGAAGCCGCTCATCCATGATGCCAGTCTCTCGCCAAACCATCGCCGGTCCTCCCGGCGGACAAGAAAACTGTCACCCATCTAATCAGTCCATTCTGTTACCTATCTATCCGGTTCGGACACTGCCCCTCTTCTCCCCGTCACTATACGGGGAGAAGGTGCCGGCAGGCGGATGAGGGGCAGCGCCCGCCTTCGTCCTAAAGAGTACCACCCCTGTTCCAGCCCCGACCCCGGTCGCCGAACATCGCATAACCAGCATCCGTCACCGCCAGCGTGTCCTCCAGCTTGATGAACCCCCGCGTCGGGTGGAGCATGGTTGTCTCCACCGACAGCACCATGTTCTTCTCCAGCGGCTTGGCCGCATAGGTGCCTTCATAGGTCACCGGGTGGTTGGTCATCAGGAACGGCGCCTCGTGCGTGATCAACCCCATGCCATGGGCGAAGAAATCCGTGTAGGGTGCGACCTTCGAAGCCTTCAGCACGCCCTCGGCATGGGAAATCATGTCGCCGCCCAGCGTGCCCGCTTTGACTTTTGAGAAGGCCGCCTGCTGCACCGTCTCGACCTCGGCCAGCAGATCTTCCAGTTCGGCATCCGGTTCCCCGAGAATGCCCATCCGGCAGAGGTCGCCGATATAGCCGTGATAGTTGCCGCCGGAATCGATTGACAGCACCTCGCCTTGCTTCCACGCCTGCGGCGAGGCGGCGCGGTTGTGGCTGGAGCCCAGCGTCAGCAGGCAATATTCGAAATGGATGCCGCGATTGGTTTCCTCGCGCCGCAGCTGTTCGATGATCTCGCCCTTGGTCGCGCCTTCGCGCGCCCAGGCTATGGTCGCCAGCATGGAATCGGTGATCAGTTCAGAGGCCGTGCGCAGCTTCTCCAGTTCGGCATCGGTCTTGATGGCGCGCATGCGCTCCAGCATGTCGGTCGCATCGATCAGCCTGGCGTCCGGCAACGCCTTGCGGATCAGCGTATAGGCGTCCGACGGCAGGAAGCCGGGCTCGATGCCGATGCGCGCGCCCGCCTTGCCGATCTTCTGCAGATGCTCGACCGCAAGGTTGGCGGCGTCGAGCGTGCCCCAGCAGGCGGCGTGCAGCGTCGGCGTCCAGAACGGGTTGTTCTGATGCTCGCCGCCCTCCATGCGGTTGCCGATATAGGCGGCATGGTCCGGCCCGCCCTTTTCGTACACCATGATCGGCAGGTATCGGCTGTGGCCGATCGCATCCATGGCGGCGAAGAAAATGAACTTGTAGCCGCCCAGCAGGTATTGCGTGTTGTGCTTGGAGGTGGCGAGCAGCACATCGATGCCGGCCTCCTCCATCAGCCGGTCGACCCTTGCCTGGTCGAACGGGATATTGCCGACCGCATTCTTGCCCGGAGCAATGTTCATCTGTCTCTCCCTGAATAGCCGGATCGCCGCTGTTCCGCTCCCGATCCCTTGGCAGCGGTCAAATCTGCACCATTTTGCCCATTCTGGTCCAGCCAGAAACAGATGAAATGTCGCCTCTCTATGTTTCTGTGTTGTCATTCGTCACATATTCAATCAATCTGGTCCTACCAGAATGATCAAATTGAGCCACGCCCTCCAAACTGGTCCAGCGGACGAAAATTTCAAAGCCAAGCGAGGATGCGCCAATTCCGTCTCTGGCGAAACCCTCGGCAAGGCTCATAATCGCCGCCGCAAGGATGCCGGTGGGCTTGCCGGCGTCTGAGGGGTATTGGCGCACCCGACCGGGTCGCGGAGAGGACGGAGC
>NZ_RZOL01000688.1:0-1751 GCF_004022985.1 Mesorhizobium sp. M7A.F.Ca.ET.027.02.1.1
ACGGCCAGCAGCGAGTGGCCGCCGAGTTCGAAGAAGTGGTCGTGGCGCCCGACCCGCTCGACACCGAGAAGCTCCGCCCAGATCTGCGCCAGCGCCGTCTCGACCGCGCCGCGCGGCGCCTCATAGCTGCGGCGCGCATAGGCGTCGTCGGCCGGCGCCGGCAGTGCCTTGCGGTCGAGCTTGCCGTTCGGCGTCAAGGGCAGCGCCGCAAGCCGCACGAACGCCGACGGCACCATGTAGTCCGGCAGCCGCGCACCCAGATGCGCGCGCAAGGCGCCGGCAAGCCCGCCTCCATCGTCGTCGTCCGAGCCGGCCTCGGGCGCGCACACCACATAGGCGACAAGATGCTTGTCGCCGGCGCGGTCCTGGCGCGCCACCACCGCCGCCTCGCGCAGCCAGGCATGCTCGCAAAGCCGCGCCGCGATCTCGCCCGGCTCGATGCGGAAGCCGCGGATCTTCACCTGCTCGTCGTTGCGGCCCAAAAACTCCAGATTGCCGTCCGGCAGATAGCGCGCCAGATCGCCAGTCCGGTACAGCCGATCGCCGTCCACAAACGGGCTGGCGATGAACCGCTCCGCCGTCAGCTCAGGGCGGTTCAGGTAGCCCCGCGCAACGCCTGCCCCGCCAATGCAAAGCTCGCCCACCGCCCCGAACGGCACCGGCCCACCATGCCCGTCCAGAAGATACACCCGCGTGTTGGCGATCGGACGCCCGATCGGGACAACTGACCCGTCAAAATCAGCCGGGCAAGTCCAGGCTGTAACGTCGATAGCTGCTTCCGTGGGACCGTATAGATTGTGCAGGCCAGTCCAAGGCAATACGCGCCGAACCTTCTGCGCAAGGGAGGCAGGAAGCGCCTCGCCACTGCACACGAGACGCTGCAGCGATGTGCAGCGATCAACACCATTCGTGTCCATAAAGCTGACCAGCATGGATGGTACAAAGTGTGCAGTGGTGATGCGTTGGCTGATTATCAAGTTTACAAGCGCATCGGGGTCTTTGTGTGCAGCCGGAGGCGCCAGCACCAGGGTCGCCCCTTCCAGCAACGTCCAGAAGAATTCCCAGGCCGAGACGTCGAAGCCAAATGGCGTCTTCTGCAAGACGACGTCAGTCGCATTGAGAGCGTAGGCTTTCTGCATCCAGATCAGGCGATTGATAATAGCCCGATGCTCATTCTGTGCCCCTTTTGGGGTTCCGGTTGATCCGGAGGTGTAGATGACATAGGCGAGATGGCGCGCGGTCAGGCCGAGCGCCCGCGGGTCGGGATCGCAGGCGGGCAGCTCGGCCCAGGCCGGGGTGACCGTCTCCAGATCGACCACACTGACATCGGCCAGCGCCTCGGCGCCGAGCGCGGCGCGGCCGGCCGCGTCGCAAAGCAGCAGCCGCGGCGCGGCATCGTCGACAACCTGCCGCAGCCGCGCGCAGGGATAGGCCGGGTCCAGCGGCAGATAGGCGCCGCCGGCCTTGAGGATCGCCAAAAGCCCGACCACCATCGCCGGGCTGCGCTCCAGGCAGATCGCCACCGGCTGATCCGGCCTGACCCCGAGCCCGATCAGATGATGCGCCAGCCGGTTGGCCCGCGCATTGAGCTCGCCATAGCTCAACCGCTCGTCCTCGAAGACCAGCGCCACCGCCTCCGGCGCCTTTTGCACCTGCTGCTCGAACAGTTCATGGATGCACCGCTCCGACGGATAGGCCGCCGCCGTCCGGTTCAGCTCCTCCAGCAGATACGCACGCTCCGCAGCCGGCAG
>NZ_RZOL01000689.1:0-1750 GCF_004022985.1 Mesorhizobium sp. M7A.F.Ca.ET.027.02.1.1
GATCCGCCGCGGCTGTTGATGTGTTCGACAACACCAGCAAGAATTCTTCCCCGCCCACGCGGCCGAAGCAGTCGGATCGCCGTACGTGTTCGGCATTAATGGTTCCTTTGGGGGTAACCACGTCCCAGGTGCCGTCCTTCCTTTGGCGTGTTTCGATAACGGGTGTGTGCGTGTGGTATTGGGCACCGTGCACGCGGGCAGACTTCGCTGCCAAGACATCAACCGAAGGCGCCTCGGCCCACGATCCCTTGGTCGGTTTCTACTTCGACGATCACCTTGGATGTGCCCGGATAATGGCCGCCCGTCCACCAGAGGGGTTTCTCCAGGGGGATATTGACCGGAGTCGCTTTTATAGAACGGATCTTCATTGAACTGTCCGAAAATGAGAAAAGGAACGGCGCTGACGGTGACCGCTCAGTACCACTAGTCCGATTGCGCCGATTTTTTCCGCGCGCAAAAATCGGCCAGCTCGTTGTCGATGGCCGGATCTAGAGGGGGAGCCTCGTACTCGGCTAGCAGCTTCTTCCAGCGTGCGTTCGCGCGGACCAGCGCATCCTTTTCCCCCGCGTCACGCCACTGCTCGAAGCTGTTGTTGTCAGCGACTTCCGACTCCCAGAAAGGCACGATCACAGCTCCCTGGTTGGCGCGCGCATAGACCTTGAGCGCACCTGTCATGGTGGCGTCGAAAACAGCGGAGAGTTGGCGTTGATATTCGCAAGGATGACGCAGTTCTGGTCGACGAATTCGCGGCCAAAGACGATGCGTACCATCTCGATCGAATCTTCGCCGCGTTCCACCGAAGTGACCGAACCCATGAACGGCTTGTCCGAATAGCGCAGATGGGCCGACACCATGTCGAGGTGCCGCTTGTTGACCGGGATGTCGACTGGCTCGCATACCGTCCCGCCCGAATGGTGCAGCCATGGGATCGAATAGGCGAGTTTGACGAAGTTTTGAAAATCGGCGAGCGCGCCGTATCGGCGTCCCCCGTCCAGGTCGCGCACGAAAGGCGAACCGTAGGCCGGTGCGAACACGACATGTGGGCCGCCAATTTTCAAGGAACGGGCCGGGTTTCGGGCGTGCTGCGTAAACGTCGAAGGCGCCGTTTTCAGAATCGGGCCGAGCATCCCGCGCGGAAAACGGACCCGCTCGCCGTCAACGACGGCGCCTGCGCTCCGCCACAGCTCGAGCGATTCCGGGTCGTCGCGGAACTCAATACCGATCTCTTCCAGGATCACCGCGGCGGCGTCTTCGATCGCCAGCAGGCCCTCCTCCGACAGCAAATCGTAAGGAATGACCGTCCCTACGTCACCTACGAGGACTTCGATCGGTTCGATTGGCTTGCAATCGTTATCCTTCTGCCAGATGTAACAAATGGCAGGGCAATTTACTTGGATCCCAGGAGACGTTTACGACGCCCACGCGCGCAGGGATAATCCAACCAGCAAGACGGCAGCCGAGCGCTATTTCCGGGTCGATCAAGTTGAGAGTTTGTTTGAAGGTTCACCGGCTGCTGCAGGCCTATGACCAGGACGGCGCCGGCGGGCTGGCCTCGAAGAAGCGCGGCCGACCGAGCAATCGGCGCCATGATGAGGACTTTCGCAACACCACACTGGATCTGGTACGCGATCGCTACCGGGACTTCGGCCCGACGCTTGCTCGCGAGAAGCTGCTTGAGTGGCACCAGATCGCCGTCAGCACCGAGACGCTACGCAAATGGATGACGGAAGCCGGCATCTGGACATCGCGC
>NZ_RZOL01000068.1:0-20645 GCF_004022985.1 Mesorhizobium sp. M7A.F.Ca.ET.027.02.1.1
AGTGCCGCCTCTCGCATCTTCAGCTCGGTGATGTCGGTGGTCGAGCCGATCAGATAGAGCGAGCAGTCGGAGGCGATCATCGCGCCCTTGCGGGCGAATTGATGCCTGACGCTGCCGTCGGCCAACGTCACCGTCTCTTCGACCTCCTGGGTTTCGCCGGTGCGCAGCACGGCGAGGTCGCCATTGACGAAAGCCTCGCCATCCGGCCCGAAAATCTCGATGTCGGTCTTGCCGATAGCCTCTTCCTTGCTGAAGCCCGTGAGATCGGACCAGCCCTTGTTGACATAGAACTGCCGGAGATCGGAGCGCTTGGCGTAGATCGATACCGGCACGTTGTCGATCAGGCTGCGGAACACCTCGTTCTCGCGCATGCTCTCTTCCAGCGCACGCTCGCGCGCCTTGACGTCGGTGATGTCGGTGCTCGAACCGACCAGATGCACCGACCCGTCCAGCGTCACCAGGCGGCTCTTGCGCGTCATCAACTGCCGAACCGTGCCGTCGCGATGGGTGACGGGTTCCTCGACCTCCCTGACGGCGCCCGTCACGGCGACTTGCGTGTCGTCATGGCTGTAGCCATCGGCGTCCTGCGCACCGAACAACTGCCGGTCGGTGCGGCCGATGACATCCTCCTTGGCCAAGCCGGTGATCGCGCACCAGGCCTTGTTGACGAATTCTATGCTCAGGTCCTGCGCCTTGATGAAGGCGGCCACCGGCAACTCGTCCATCACGTGCCGGAACAGGTCGATCTGGCGCATCGAATCGCGCAATGCCGCCTCGCGGCTCTTGATCTCGGAGATGTCAACGCGAACACCGATGAAGGTGCCATCAGTCCGCATGTCGTAGACTTGGTACCAGCGGCCGTCGGGGTTATGACGCTCGTAGCAGGAATTGGGCAAGCGGTAGCGGGCGAGGATCGCATCCAGCCAGCGGTCATGGTCGCTGTCGTAGAGCTGGTCGACTTGTGGATCGCCGCTGTCGCGGAAATAGCCGTTCGCATGGCCCAGAACGAGTGCCTCGCGGAATGTGCAGCCGGGCTGCCATGCCGGCTTCAAGGCCGGCAGCGTATCCTGGATCTTGCGGTTGGCGAAAACGAACCTGTCGTCGCGATCGTAGATGATCACGGCGGCCGGCAAGGATTCCAGCACGCTGGCGAGATGCTTGCGCGCATCCTGCGCTTCCGTCTCGCGGCGCTTCATTTCGGAAATATCGAACAGGAAGCCGGCAACATAGTTGCGGCCGCTGGCCATGCCGACGCGGCTCTTCCTGACGATGCGCGATCGGCTGGCGCCATCGACCTCGAAATTCTCTTCCACTTCGTACGGCCGCCCGGTCGCAAGGACCTCATCTTCGCTCTGCTCGAAAAGCGCGACAGCGTTCGCCGGGAGGAAATCGCCGCCGGGCTTGCCGAGCATGGCTTGCGGCGTCTGGCCAAACAGAGCCGCGAACGCCTCGTTGACGAAGACAAAGCGCAGATGGTCGTCCTTGACGAAGATCGGATCCTTGACGGCGTTGATCACCGCCTCCGCCAGCCGCGCTTTCTCCAGCGCGTCGGCAAGTTCGGCCTCCCGGTTCTTCATGTCGGTGACGTCGACATAGGAGATCAGCCGCTTGCCGCCGGCCAGCGGCGCCATCGACGATATCAGCGTGCGGCCGTCATTGCGCGGGAACTGCCGCGCCGCGTCGATCCCGGCCCTGATTTCCGCCTCGCGCTCGGCGATATGCCGCTGCCATGATGCATCGTCGGCACCAAACGGATCGATGTCGCGGCTGGCGTCCATCAGATCGCGGAAGCTGCAGCCGATCTCGGCGCGCCGGGCGTCGATCTGCCAGAAATCATAGAAAGCACGGTTGATGATCTCGGTGCGCATATCGGCGTCGAGGACGAGGACACCGATCGGCATCTGGTCGACCATGGTGCGGAGACTGGCGAAGGTCTCGGCGATCTTGGCGTTCGCGCTTTTGATCTCCGCATCGCGTTGCTTGATCTCGGTGACCTCATAATAGGTCAACAGCCGCTTGCCGCCTGACAGCGCCGTCACCGAGAACATCATCGTCCTGCCGTTGGCATGGACAAATTCGCGCGGCGCGACGGATCCGGCGCGAATCTCCTCGAGACGAGTGGCAAGGTAGCGCTGCCATTGCCGTTCGTCGATGTCGCCATAGATGCCGCTGCGGCGGTTGAGCTCCATCAACAGACTGAACGGAGCGCCGACGCCGACAGCGCCGTCCGGAATCCTCGAGAGGTCGCGATAGGCCTTGTTGACGATCAGCGTGTCGAGCCTGGCGTCGAGGAGCACGACGCCCATGTGCATGGCGTCCATCGTCCGCTCGAGGTCGGCCAGATGCTGGTCGGGCTCGCCGTCGGCCGATGGTTCCGGCCCCGGACCTTTGAAGGCGCCGGCCAATGCCGTGACGTTGCGGCCGATTCCGCGATAGCCGGCAAATCTTCCTTCGTCGTCGAACTTCGGAAAGCCTGATGTCAAGACCCAGCGACAGTCGGCGCTGCCACCCTTGAGTTCGTAGACGAAGTCGCGAAAAGGCCGGTGCGCCTGCAGATCCTCCAAATGCGCGGCGCCACTACGATCGCCGTTCAGGACCTGATTGAGGAAGTCGAAGCGGAACCGGCCAAGCACGTTTGCCGGATCGATGCCGGTGGCTGCCTGGTAATTTTGCGAGAGCCAGGAGAAGCGCAGTTCGGCGTCGGTCTCCCAGACCCAGTCGGAACCGGCTTCGACGAGTTGGCGAAGCGCATCGTTCGAATCCATGCAAGAGGCGGACGATGATGCATCGTCGCCATGCGCTGTGGATCTGCGAGGCGCGCGCTTGCCGCGCGCGCTGATTGTTTCGTTCGCTTCCGCCATGCCGTCCCCACCCCGAAAACCAAGGCCGAACCCTCCTCCGCGGTTCGTCGGCAAAATGTGCCCGAGAAGCATTAAGGATCCGCTAACCTTAACGGTCAGTTAGCTCCATTCCGCCCGGTTGTCGGCGGGGTCGAACCCGCTATATAAGCAACGGCAGGGGTATTGCTGATGCTTGGACGGATTGTGCCTTTTTTCATGGGGCTGGCGCTGCTTTTCGGCGGCGGTTGCTCGCGCAGTTATGACGGCACGGTCGTCATCCCGAGACCGCTCGATGTCCGGCGCATCTGGGATCGGCCGCCACCGAATGTCGACTACGGCCAATCCGAGGTCGAAAACGGCGCTTTTCCGGTGGCGCCGCAGCCGCCCCGGCGTTTTTCCGAGCGCAAGGTCAGCCATGCCGCACCGAAACGGCACCAGACGAGGTTGCCTGCGTCGGCGTCCCTATCGGCGCCGGCGAAGTCGCTGACCTGCAGGAACATCAGCGAGCCTGGCAAGAGAGCTCGCATGGTCTGCGATTAGATTGGAGCTTGGTCTCTTAAAAGCGGGATTCGGTCAAACAAACGCGATCCGCGGATAGCTCGGCGAACCGGCCTTCACAGGGAAGCAGCGCCTTTTTTCGGCTCCTTCGCTCCGAGTTTGTCGAGTGCAAGACGAACCTGACGCAGATCTTCCTGCCAACCGTCATCGTCGTCCATTGGACCCTCCGAGGCAGCCCGCTGCAACCCACGCGCCTCGGATTCGATCTCGCGCAGTTCGGCGATTTTCTGTTCGGTGGTCAGCGAGTCGTCTTCGACGATCTCCAGCACCCGCATTTCCCTGAACGTAGCCATGGCGTTCCTCCCGGCTGATGTCGATCACAACGCCGTGAGCGCCCCTCTGTTCCAGACGGATCGCGCAGCCGCATAGCAGCAGGCACGCCGCCGCCGGTGATCGCAAGACCGGCGATCATTCGGCCGGGAAAAATGCCGGGCCGACCAAGCGCACCGGCCGCTCGCCGGCCTCGATCGAAAGGTGCTGGGCGGCACCTGGGGCTTCGGCATCGATCCCGGGGACGGCCGCAACCGTGCCGAGATCCGGCTTCGCCGTCGGCAACGGAATAATGGCGTTGCGCATGTTGGCGGGCGTCACGGTCCTGGCTCGCAGTTCGGTGACCCGCTGGTAGTAGCGCTTGACGTCGCATGCCTTGAAATTCGCATCATCGCGATATCTGAAGGCTGCCGGCAGCTCGGTATAGGGTTTGCGCGTGTCGAGCGCGGTCATCTGGTCGGTCTCGAGGCTAGCGTCGTTCAACGTGTAGAGGTCGACGCCGGGGTCATCGCAGATGTAACGGCATTGATCGACCGTCTCCTTCAGATCGCCGCTGGCGGCGAATTGCGACTTTGGCGCCGGGAAGAAATATCCGTCCGACAGACGCACGCAAAACAGCATCGCATTGCCGGCGAACGTGGTGCTCGCCGATTGGGTGCTGGGCGCGGCGCGCACAGGCCGTTGCTTTGCCGAAGGCGCACAGCCAAGCGCGACGAGGCGCGCCTGCAGGCCCGCTGTGTCGCGGCCCGAATTCCCAGCGGCAGCGATCCGGCGCTGCACATCCGAGCGGCTCCTGGCGAGATCGGCGCAAGCGTTGAAGAGACCACCAAGCGAACTCTTCGCCGTGCACTGGCGCTGTCTCTCGATAGTCTGGATGGCTGCAAGTTGCCGGCGCAACTGGGCAAGCTCCGGGCTCGCCCCGCCGCTGCGGCCAGCCGAAAGCAACTGGCTTCTGATCGCGCCGCAGCTGTCCGCGTAGGACGAAAGCGTACCGAACAAAACTGCCGCCAGAGAAATAAATGCGATCACCATGGAAGGCCAGAAACGGATCATCGGGACAACTTGTCCTTTTTGCGGAGAACCTGGAATTTAGAGTCCATGACTTCAGCAAGCTTCGGTTACATGAGTAGTTCCTAATAATCTAACGAATTTCGACATGAATGACCTATTGTCTATTGTACTACGTCACCTCATGTAAATTCGATATTACATTTTTATTTCAAGATTGAGACGAACCTCGAAAGAAAGCGCAAGCCTGACCATCGCCGAGGACCTGCAGCGCAACGGACCAAGATCAAGCGCATTATCGCCAGGCGTTCGAAACCTTTGCCCGGTCTTCCGCGTTGAAGGACCAAAAGGAGAACGCAGATGTCGATCCACTTCACCGTCTCCGACCTGACAAGAAACCTGTTTCACTCGCTGGGGCTGGACCAGCGCGCGCCAAGGCCACTCAATCCCGAGCAAAGCCTGTTGCTGGAATGCTATCTGGCCGGCCAGGTTCCTGAATCAGCCTGGAGCGACTACGTCTTCGAGACGCCCGATCTTGCCCGGCATGCCGAGGCCAGGCGCAGTCACCACTGAACCGGCAGCGGCGCCTATTTTGGAGAAGCGAATTGCAACGTAAACACGTTGCCAGCGACCCCTTGCGCCAGCTTCGCCGAGAAAGTCAGGGGCAGGCAATCCTGCAGGGCCGCTGTCGCGGCATCGACAAACGATTTCTTCGCTTTGGCATCACCATCCACTTTAATGGCCGTCGGCCTCGGCGGGCCGATCAGCGTGCCATCCCGCTTGAAGCTGAAGCTCAAGGTGACGCTGGCGGTCCCGGCGTCCGCCGGCGGTGTCCAGCATGCCTGGATCGCTGCCCCGACATCGTCCACCGTGTTGAGTTCGGCTGCACTCGAAGCATGGACAGCGGCCGCCAGCATCACGCCCGCAACCGCAATCCGTCTCGCAACGCTTTTCATCGCCAGCCCTCGTCTCATGCCTGACCGACAATCCATGCCGGACTGCCGAGATGGATGGTAGGGCCAACGCCGGCAACGACAAAAAAGTTGACGCCAAAAAGCGACACTGGACGAGGCCTGCGTGCCAGATCGCACTTGGCGATGGCGTGCGAACAGCAAAAAGGCCGGCATTGCGCCGACCTTTCCTATCGCTACGACGTTCTGCGCCAGTACATCCGTGGTCGCGGGCCGAAAGCGAATTGCCTGCAGTAGACAGGGCTTTGGTTAACGAATCCTTAACCTCAGGCCTTGGCCTGCGACTTCACATGGGCGATGTAGCCGCGCACATCGCCGGCCGGCTCGCTATAGGCCTTGCCGAGCGTCTTCTCGATCGCCGCCACATAGTCCTTCGCCCACTTGGGCAAAGCATAGTCGACGACGGCCAGGAATTCGAGCGTCGCCGCCAGGCGGATATCGGCGATGGACGGGTTCTTGCCGCCGATGAACGGCTTGCCGTCCCTGAAGAAGCTGTGAAACACCTCGAGCGGCTCGGCGATCGCCGCCATCGCCGCCTTCTGGGCTTCGGACTTCTTGTCGGGATGGGCGTCGCTGTGGCCGACCTCGCCGGCATAATGCGGGAAGCCGAGCGCCGGATAGGTGGCGCGTGCCACATAGGGGTAGAGCGTGCCGATCAGGTAGAACATGGCACTGTCGACCATCGCCCGCTTGGCCGGCGCCTTCGGATAGAATTTCTCCAGCCCGTGCTTGTTGGCAAGATACTGCATGATGGCGCAGCTTTCCCACAGCACGCCTCTAGGGAGGCCCTTGTCCTCGATCATCGGTGTCAAATGGGCGGGATTTCGCGCCATGAACTCCGGCGAACGGGTGTGGCCCCAGGCATCGGTCTCGGCATGGTCGAAACCGGCCGCGCGCGCAAACACCCGCACGGTCATGTTGTTGACGCTGGGCTTCAGCATGCTGAGCTTCAACGCCGGCTTCTTGGCCGGCTTGGCCTTGGGCGCGGCTTTTGCCGTCGCCTTCACCGCAGGCTTGGCGGCCGCCTTGGCTTTTGGCTTTGCCGCAGCTTTCGCCGCGGATTTCCCGGCAGTCTTCGTCGCTGTCTTGGCCATCTTGTTCCTCCCTCTGGTCTGTTCAGTATGGGTTCTTCGGCGCCCGATCGTCCGACAAGGTGGCGCGGGAACGCTCGACGAGCGCCTGGATCGCATCGGCGAGATGCACTTCGGCGATGTTGTAGTCGCCGCGCGCGACCCGCAGCCTGTGCGCTTCCATCAGCACATCGGCGTGGGTGAAGCCCGCTGGCGGTTCGAAGCGGTAGGACGCCAGTTCGATCAGCAGGCCGAGCGGATCCTCGAAATAGATCGAATCCATGAAACCGCGATCCTTGACGCCGCTGTGCTTGATGCCGCGCTCGTCGAGCCGAGAGACCGCCTGCAGGAAGGTGACGCGCGACACCGAAAAGGCGATGTGGTGGACACAACCCGGATCGGTCGGCGTGCGCCGCTTCTCCGGTGTGCGGCTCTCGTCGGTGAAAATGGTGATCAACCGGCCATCACCCGGATCGAAATAGAGGTGGCTTTCCCTGGGCTTGTCGAGGTTGGGCTGCTCGAACATGAACGGCATGCCGAGCACGCCTTCCCAGAAATCGATAGAGGTCTGGCGCCCGGCACCCACCAGCGTGATGTGATGAACGCCCTGAGATTGCAGCTTCTGCATTGGCCTTCCTCCCCACGGCATCAACTGGCCGTCCGGGCAGCGCGGCGTTCTGCGCGCCGCCGGAGCCGCACCTCAGGATCCGTGACGTGATGCTAATGCAAACAGGGCCGCAGCGCCAGAAGCGACGAACGCGGCGGCGCAACGGATAAGCCGGGTGATTGAGAGTGCGCCGTCCTTCCGATGCCCGGCATCGGAAGGACGTACACGCTACGCTTTTGGAGGCTGAGGGTCGACGATCCGGCCGACGGCCGACCGAATTGAGGTACCGACTTACGAGCCGCTGCTGTTGACCGTAGTGCCGACGTTCGTGAAGATCCCGTTGAGCGAATTGCCAAGTGCCCCGGCGCCGGTGATGATCGCCAGCGCGATAAGAGCCGCGATCAAGCCATACTCGATCGCGGTGGCGCCAGACTCGTCCCAAGCGAAACGATAGGCTGTTTTCTGCATTTCAACCTCCTACAGCTACTAAAGCGACAACTAATATATTGCCGTGAGTTGCGGGGGCGTTAAGGTTCTCGGTTTCGGGTCCGTTAACATTTGCCAGACGAATGAAATGAAGGCCCGAGTGGTTGGTGCCACTGGGATTTTCAAGGCTGCGGCTACCTGTGCAGAGCTGGTTTCCTGAACGCCACAGTATCGAGGGTCGTCGACTTCAGAACGAAATCGACGGCATCCTGCAAATTTGTCGAAAAACTTGGTACGCCCAAGGGGAATCGAACCCCTGTTCCCGCCGTGAGAGGGCGGTGTCCTGACCGCTAGACGATGGGCGCGTTCAAGAACCGGCGATATAGGCTGAGCGCTGGGAAAAAGCAACTGGGGTTAGGCCGCTTTCCCTTGCCGAGGAAAAGCCGGCCGTGAGCCTATCGTTTCGGTTCGATCAGATCCCAGAGATTGCCGTACAGATCGGCGAAAACCGCCACCGTGCCGTAGGGCTCGAAGCGCGGTGCTTCGCGGAATTCGACGCCCTTCTCCAGCATCGCTGCGTGGTCGCGGGCAAAATCGTCGGTTTCCAGGAACAGGAAGACACGCCCGCCGGTCTGGTTGCCGATGCTTTTGCTTTGTGCCTCGTCGGAAGCTTCGGCCAGCAGCAGCCTGGCGCCTTGGCCGCTGGCCGGCGCCACAGTGACCCAGCGCTTGCCGCCGCCGAGATCGACATCCTCGATGAGCAGGAAGCCCAGCCGCTCGACATACCAGGCAATCGCCTCGTCATAGCTGGCGACGACCAGGGCGACGGTCGCGACGCGTCGATGTTCGGCGAACCCGGTCATGCCTGTGGCCAACTCATTGGTTGCTACCGCTCATTTGTTGCGGATCGCAAAACGGCCGATCAGGCGGCGCTCGGCGATATCGTAGACGAAGATCGTGCGGCTGCCGTCGGCAAGCTCGGCGTCGATCGAGACACGATTGCCGGATAGCGACTGGCTGACCACCTTGGCGCCGACCGGCAGCACGATGTCGCCGTTGACCGGTTCGCCGGCGGGTGTCTGGATATCCCCGGCCAGCGGCGGGTTCGCCGGCGGTGCATTGCGCGCTTTGTAGACAAGGGCGCCGATCACCACCATAAGGGCGAGGAACAGCAGGCCGAGATTGATCCCGACGAAGCGGACGAGCTTCCTGCGCACCTTTTCGACCTCGGGGTCGAGCGGCTTATCCTGGTCTTCTTCGGCGATCGGGCTGGCCATGGCAAAACAGTTCCGGAACGGTTTTTCAATGAGCGCTCATAGCGAAGAGGCCCCTGAATTGATAGAGGCGGTAGCGACCGTGCTGGTGGCGGGCGCGGATGCGGCCGGCCTGCGCCTCGACCAGTGGCTGGCCGCAAGCCTTGGTCCGGACATGTCACGCAGCCGCGTGCAGATGCTGATCAGGCAGGGCGCGGTCTCGGTCGACGGCAAGCCTGTCGACGAGACCAAGCGCAAGATGGCGCCCGGCGAAAGCGTGTCGGTTACCATGCCGGAGCCGGAGCCGGCGGAGCCGCAGGGCGAGAACATCGCGCTCGATGTGCTTTATGAGGACGACGAACTGATCGTCATCAACAAGCCGGCCGGGCTTGTCGTGCACCCCGGAGCGGGCAACTGGACCGGCACGCTGGTCAATGCGCTGATCCATCATTGCGGCGACAGCCTTTCCGGCATCGGCGGCGTGCGGCGGCCAGGCATCGTCCACCGCCTCGACAAGGAGACCAGCGGCGTCATGGTCGTCGCCAAGACCGACCGCGCCCACAAGTCGCTGTCCGAAGCCTTCGCCGATCACGGCCTGACCGGCGATCTCGAACGTGCCTATCTGGCGCTGGTCTGGGGCATACCGCAGAGGCCGACCGGAAGGGTCGACGCGCCGCTCGGCCGCGCCGCCGACCGCGTGCGCCGTGCCGTGGTGCCGGAAGGACGCGACGACGCCCGCCATGCGGTCACCCACTTCGCCGTGCAGGAGCGCTTCGGCGAGAGCCAACAGGAGTTCGCCACGGCCAGCCTGGTCGAATGCCGGCTGGAGACCGGCCGCACCCACCAGATCCGTGTCCACATGGCGCATATCGGCCATCCGGTGATCGGCGACCCCGATTACGGCCAAGCCTTCCGCACCAAGGCCAACCGGCTGCCCGAAGCGCTGAAAAGTCAGGTCAAGGCATTTCCTCGACAAGCTTTGCATGCCTGGCTCCTTGCATTTCGGCACCCCACTACCCATCTAACCATGAGGTTCGAGGCGCCGTTACCGAGGGACATGGAGGAACTCGTCGACGGCTTCCGCAAGCTCTGAACCCGCCATCAAAAAACCTGACTGATATTGTTCACTTCACCGTGACACACTGTTTCGTGTTGAACAAATGCCTGTCTTTTCTGGTTTTGTTCCTGTATAAGATGTGATGTCGCGGGCGAGCCTTTTGGTGCTCGCGTCACATGCCCGCCGCGTTTCGGGGGCATCACTCCAATAGAGAGGGGGCGCTATCATGGCCCAGTCACTACCCAGTATCGTTTCCGGCGAAGGCGGCCTCAGCCGCTACCTGGAAGAAATCCGCCGCTTTCCCATGCTGCAGCCGCAGGAAGAGTACATGCTCGCCAAGCGTTATGCCGAGCATGAAGACACCTCTGCTGCGCACAAGCTCGTCACCAGCCACCTCAGGCTCGTCGCCAAGATCGCCATGGGCTATCGCGGCTATGGCCTGCCGATCGGTGAAGTGATCTCGGAAGGCAATGTCGGCCTGATGCAGGCCGTCAAGAAATTCGAACCCGAGCGTGGCTTCCGCCTCGCGACCTATGCCATGTGGTGGATCAAGGCCTCGATCCAGGAGTACATCCTGCGCTCGTGGAGCCTGGTCAAGATGGGCACGACCGCCAACCAGAAGCGCCTGTTCTTCAACCTGCGCAAGGTGAAGGGCAAGATCCAAGCGCTCGACGACGGCGACTTGAAGCCCAACCAGATCGCGGAGATCGCCACCAGGCTGAACGTTTCCGAAGCCGAAGTGGTGTCGATGAACCGCCGCCTGTCGGGCGATGCCTCGCTCAATGCCCCAATCCGGGCGAGCGAAGGTGAGTCCGGTGAATGGCAGGACTGGCTGGTCGACGACCACGAAAGCCAGGAAGAGATGCTGATCGAGCAGGACGAGCTGGAAAACCGGCGCGGCATGCTGTCGGGCGCTCTTGCCGTGCTCAACGAGCGCGAGCGGCGCATCTTCGAGGCCCGCCGCCTCGCCGAGGAGCCGTTGACGCTGGAAGAGCTTTCGTCCGAGTTCGACATCAGCCGCGAGCGCGTGCGCCAGATCGAGGTGCGCGCCTTCGAGAAGGTGCAGGATGCGGTCAAGGCCGCCGCCAAGCGCCAGACCCAGGCGCTGCGCACGATTGAGGCGCAGCCGGCGGCGTAAGGTTAGCTAAGGCAACAAAAAATCAAGGCGGCGCCAGGAAACCTGGCGCCGCCTTTTTTGTGGCTGATTGGGAGTTGGCGAACGGGGGCGACAGCCAATCTCCCCCGCAAGGGTCGAGATTGGCAGCTTCACCAACGGCCCCTCAAAGCCCGTCCAGCGGAAACTTCAGGTACCGCCGGCCATTGGCTTCGGGTTCGGGCAGCCTCCCGCCATTCATGTTGACCTGCAGCGCATGCAGGATCAGCCGCGGCATCGGCAGCGTCCTGTCACGGGCCTCGCGCAAGGCAACGAACTCGGCCTCGTTGCGCGCGGCGACGAGGTGAATATTCCCGGCCTTCTGCTCGGCGACCGTGCTCTCCCACAAAGGCTCGCGGCCGCCGGCCTGATAGTCATGGCCGACGAAAACCCGCGTCTCGTCCGGCAACGCCAGTATGTCCTGGATCGAGCGCCAGAGCCGCGCGGCACTGCCGCCGGGAAAGTCCGTCCTCGCCGTGCCGCTGTCGGGCATGAACAGCGTGTCGTGGATGAAGGCGGCATTGCCGATCACATAAGTGATCGAGGCCAGCGTGTGCCCGGGCGAGAACAGTACCTTGACCGGAAGGGTGCCGACCTGGAAGGTTTCGCCCTCAGCAAACAGCCTGTCCCACTGCGAACCGTCGGCGGGAAAATCCGGCCAGTTGTAGATCGCCTTCCACAGTTTCTGGACCTCGACGACCCTGTCGCCGATTGCCGTCGGCGCGCCGGTCTTCTCTCTCAGATAGTGCGCCGCCGAGAAATGGTCGGCATGCGGATGGGTGTCGAGGATCCATTCGACGCTCAGACCCTGCTCGCTGACGAAGTCGAGCAGGACATCGGCATTCGTCGTTGCCGTGGCACCGGATTTCTCGTCGAAATCGAGGATCGGATCGATGATGGCGCAGCGTTTCGTCGCCTGGTCGGCGACGACATACTGGATGGCCCCGGTCGGCTTGTCATAGAAGCCGCTGACCTGCGGCCTGGCCAAAGTTACGTCCAATTCCGGCTTCCCCACGACCCCTTGGCCGGCAGGAATGATTTTCTCTGACGGCATCCGAAAGGAGCATGTTTCTCCACTCGGACGCCTCCGTCAAGCATCACTTGGCCCGCAAGGGCGAGAGGGCCAAAAATCGTTCCGAAGCGCCTGGGATCAGGCGGACGGCTGCTTTGTCTTCCGCAGATACGGCAGGATGGTCTCATAGGCGCCGAAGCGCTTGATCGCGTCCTCGTTGGAGACGGCAGCGGTGATGATGACGTCCTCGCCCTGCTTCCAGTTTGCCGGCGTCGCCACCTGATGCTTGGCGGTCAGCTGCATGGAATCAACCGCACGCAGGATCTCATCGAAGTTGCGGCCCGTGGTCATCGGGTAGGTCAGCACCAGCTTGATCTTCTTGTCCGGTCCGATGACGTAGACCGAGCGCACCGTGGCGTTGTCGGCGGACGTGCGGCCCTCCGACGTCTCGCCGGCGCCGCCCGGCAGCATGTCGTAAAGCTTGGCGACCTTGAGGTCCTTGTCGCCGATCAGCGGATAATTCACCGAATGGCCGGTCGCCGTCTTGATGTCGGCCTGCCACTTGTCATGGCTCGCGACCGGATCGACGGAAATGCCGATGATCTTGACGTTGCGCTTCTTGAACTCACCTTCGAGCCCGGCCATCGTGCCAAGCTCGGTCGTGCAGACCGGCGTGAAATTCTTCGGGTGGCTGAACAGGATCGCCCAGCCGTCACCAATCCATTCATGGAAGTTGATCGTCCCTTGCGTTGTCTCGGCGCTGAAGTCCGGCGCAATGTCATTGATACGAAGGCTCATGGTCCCTACCCCTGTGAATGCCGCCGGCTGGCGGGCTCCGACCCTTTTACCACTCCCGCTGCGACCTTCAAAACGGTGAGGTCGCCCGGCAGTGGTGCTGGGCGCGAAAAATTTTCCCCTTTTGTTGGAGAATGTAGAAATTTCGCTGCCGGCGCCGGTAAAGTCTAGGATTTCACGGCCAGCGACGTTGCCAGGTCTTCCATGCGCTGTGCCAGCGCGCCAAGCGCGTTGGTCAGCACGCTGTCGTTCTTGTCGGCCTTGGTCAGCGCATCGTCGCGCGTCTTGCGCAAGGTCAGCACTTCGCTTTCCATGCCCTTGACGCGTTTCTGCAGCTCCGAAAGCTCGTCCATCACCATGATGCCGGCCATCACCGTCAGCCGCTGGTCGCCGATCTCGCCAAAGGAGTCCTTCAGATGCGAGACATAACGGTCGAAACGCTCGGCAAGATCGATCAGATGGTCTTCCTGACCTTCGTCGCAGGCCATCCGATACTGTTTGCCGTCGATGGAAACCGTGACTTGAGCCATGAGCCTACCTGTCCAGCCCCCTACCTGTCCAACACAGCGCGGATGGTTTCCATGGCGGTCACCAGCCGTCGCGACACTTCCTTGTTGGCGTCTTCCAGACGTTCGGCGCGCGCTTCGGAATTGTCGAGTTCCTGCGCCAGCCGGGAGCGATCGGCATTCATCCGCTGCACTTCGGCCTCGGCTTCCGAGTAATCGCGTTCATGCTCGAGCTTGGCCGCGACGGCGTTTTCCAGCCCCTCGATGGCCTTGCCCAGCCTGGCGATGACTTCCTTGAGTGTGGCTTCCCCGGTCATGGCTTCGTCCTGTGCCCTGCCCATCACCGAATCGTTCGCGTTCAGAACGCGTTATCTCGGAAACATTAGGCACCGGGTGAAGGCCACGTCAACAAAGCTCTCGCGACTGTCCCCCGCTAACGCTAATGTAGACCCGCCGCCGGCATCACAAGGCCGGCAAATGTGCACCCGATTTGTTGACTAAAAGCGCGCGCCTGCTATGTGTCGCGCACCCTTTTCAGGGCTCTCCCAAGCCCCCAAACCCCCACTTCTGGAGGAACCATGACGTCGCGTGAACAACATGACCGGATGGCCAATGCGATCCGCTTTCTCTCCATGGATGCCGTCGAGAAGGCAAATTCCGGCCATCCCGGCCTGCCCATGGGCTGCGCCGACATCGCCACGGTGCTGTTCACGCGCTTCCTGAAATATGATCCCAAGGCCCCGCACTGGGCCGACCGCGACCGTTTCATCCTGTCTGCCGGCCATGGCTCGATGCTGCTCTATTCGCTGCTGCATCTGACCGGCTACGAAGACATGACCCTCGACCAGATCAAGCACTTCCGTCAGTTGGGCTCGAAGACCGCCGGCCATCCCGAATACGGCCATGCCGCCGGCATAGAGACGACGACCGGCCCGCTCGGCCAGGGTCTCGCCAATTCGGTCGGCTTCGCGCTCGGCGAGCGCATCATGAACGCCGCCTTCGGCAACGATCTCGTCGATCATTACACCTATGTGCTGGCCGGAGACGGCTGCCTGATGGAAGGTGTTTCCCAGGAAGCCATCGCGCTTGCCGGCCATCTCAAGCTCAACAAGCTGATCGTCTTCTGGGACAACAACGACATCTCGATCGACGGCCCTGTCTCGCTGTCCGACAACACCGATCAGGTGGCCCGCTTCCAGGCCTCCGGCTGGAATGCCAGTCACATCGACGGCACCGATCCGGAAGCCATCGCCTATGCCATCGAAGCCGCCCGCCATTCCGACAAGCCGACCATGATCGCCTGCAAGACGACCATCGGCTTCGGCGCGCCTACCAAGGCCGGCACCAACAAGGCGCACGGCTCCCCCCTCGGCGCCGACGAGATCGCCGGCGCTCGCAAGTTCTTCAACTGGAATTCGCCGCCCTTCGAGATTCCGGCCGACATCCTCGACGCCTGGAGCACCGCCGGCAAGGCCGGCGCCAAGGCGCGCACCGATTGGGAAGGCCGCCTGGCCAAGGCCGATGCCAAGCTGAAGGCCGAGTTCGAACGCCGCCTCAGCGGCAAGCTGCCGTCCAATTTCGACGCCATCATTGCCGATTACAAGAAGAAGTTGTCGGCCGACAAGCCGAAGGTCGCCACCCGCAAATCGTCCGAGATGGCGCTGGAAGTCATCAACGGCGCCGTGCCCGAGACCATCGGCGGCTCCGCCGACCTGACCGGCTCCAACAACACCAAGACCAGCCAAACCAAGAACATCACCTCGGACGACTATGGCCAGCGCTATATCCATTACGGCATCCGCGAGCACGGCATGGCGGCTGCGATCAACGGCCTGACGCTGCATGGCGGCCTCATCGCCTATGGCGGCACTTTCATGTGCTTCTCCGACTACGCCCGCCCGTCGATGCGGCTGGCATCGCTGATGGGCATCCGCTCGATCTTCGTCATGACCCATGATTCCATCGGTCTGGGCGAAGACGGCCCAACCCACCAGCCGGTCGAGCATCTGGCCGCATTGCGTGCCATTCCCAACCACAATGTCTTCCGCCCGGCCGACGCGGTCGAAACCGCCGAATGCTGGCAGATCGCCCTGGAGTCGGAAAAGACGCCGTCGACGTTGGCGCTGACCCGCCAGAACCTGCCGACGGTGCGTACCGAATTCTCGGCGAAGAACCTCAGTGGACAGGGCGCCTATGAGGTGGCTGCCGCCAGCGGCGAGGCAGCGGTGACGATCTTCGCCACCGGCTCCGAGGTCGAGATCGCGCTTGGCGCGCGCGACCTGCTGGAAAAGCACGGCCATCCGACCCGCGTCGTCTCGGTGCCCTGCTTCGAACTGTTCGACCAGCAGAGCGACGACTACCGCAAGAAAACGATCGGCAACGCGCCGATCAAGATGGCGATCGAGGCCGGCATACGCCAGGGTTGGGATCATCTGATCGGCTCCGACGGCATCTTCGTCGGCATGACAGGCTTCGGCCCCTCGGGCACGATCGAGCAACTCTATCCGCATTTCGGCATTACCGCCGAAGCCGCGGCCAAGGCGGCGGAAGCCCGCCTGCATACCAAGTAGGTTCAAGGTTCGGCGAAATCGCGAAAGGCGGACTCGCCGGGCTGGCCCAACTTAATCGATTTAAATCCACGCCACTGCGGCTGGATTCTTTCTGCTTCCACCGCTATGAAACTGCGGACCCCTCATCCGCCCTCCAACTCCCAGGGAGAGAATTATGACCGTCAGAGTTGCCATCAACGGATTTGGCCGCATCGGCCGCAACATCCTGCGCGCCATCCATGAATCCGGCCGCAAGGACATCGACGTCGTCGCCGTCAACGACCTCGGCCCGGTCGAGACCAATGCGCATCTGTTGCGCTACGACAGCGTGCACGGCCGCTTCCCGCATGAAGTTTCGGTTTCCGGCGATCAGATCACCGTCGGCAAGGAAACGTTCAAGGTCACCGCGATCAAGGATCCGACGCAGCTACCGTGGAAGGAACTCGGCATCGACATCGCGCTCGAATGCACCGGCATCTTCACCGCCCGTGACAAGGCAGCGGCACACCTGACCGCCGGCGCCAAGCGCGTCATCGTTTCGGCCCCTGCCGAAGGCGCCGACCTCACCGTCGTCTACGGCATCAACCACGACCAGTTGACCAAGGATCATATCGTCATCTCGAATGCCTCCTGCACCACCAACTGCCTGGCGCCGCTGGCAGCCGTGCTGCATGAGACGGTCGGCATCGAAAAAGGCATGATGACGACGATCCATTCCTACACCGGCGACCAGCCGACGCTGGACACCATGCACAAGGATCTCTACCGCGCCCGCGCCGCTGCCCTGTCGCAGATCCCGACCTCGACGGGTGCCGCCAAGGCGATCGGGCTGGTGCTGCCCGACCTCAAGGGCAAGCTCGACGGCATCTCGATCCGCGTGCCGACCCCGAACGTCTCGGTCGTCGACTTCAAGTTCATCGCCAAGCGGTCGACCACGGTGCAGGAGATCAACGACGCGGTGATCGCCGCTTCCAACGGCAAGCTGAAGGGCATTCTCGGCGTCACCCATCATCCGAACGTGTCGATCGACTTCAACCACGATCCGCGCTCCTCGATCATGGCGCTCGACCAGACCAAGGTGATGGACGGCAACTTCGTGTCGGTGCTGTCCTGGTACGACAATGAATGGGGTTTCTCCAACCGCATGGGCGACACATCGGTCGCCTTCGGCAAGACCATCGCCTGATCACAAAACTCTCTTTTCGAGACTTGGAACGCCCGGCTTTGCCCGGGCGTTTTTCATGAGCGCAGCTTGCGCCTTCCCAATTTGTGTCCTGCGCGCCAAAACATCCGAAAATCAGCGGCATAGGCCAAAAAGCCACCCTGCCGCCTTGCACTGGTCACGTCTTCGCCCCACTCTCTCGCAAAGCAGGAGACAGACGAATTTGAGGGGCTGATTTCAGGATGGAGCATGCGATCTATCTCGTCACGCTGGTCGGCACAGCGCTTGTCGTCGCCGCCGCGTTTTCGAGCCTGATCGCCTTCCGCTTCGGCGCCCCTCTTCTGCTCCTGTTTCTCTGCATTGGCCTCGCCACCGGCACCGACGGACTCGGCATCCAGTTCGACAACGCCCGCATCGCTTATTTTGCCGGCTCACTGGCGCTGGCCGTCATCCTGTTCGATTCCGGTTTCGGCACGCCGCTCAATGCCTTGCGGCAGGCTGCGGGCCCGGCTTTGTCGCTGGCCACCTTCGGCGTGCTTGTCACCACCGGCCTGTTCGGCGTCGCCGCCCATTATCTGCTCGATCTCACCTGGCTGGAATCCTTCCTGCTCGGGGCTGCCGTCGCCTCCACCGATGCGGCGGCCGTGTTCTTCCTGCTGCGCGCCGGCGAGATCAATCTGCGCGAACGCGTGCGCTCGACGCTCGAGGTGGAATCCGGCACCAACGACCCGATCGCCATCTTCCTGACCATCACGCTGGTAGAGATCATCGCCGCCCACGCCAACCCCGAAACCAATGTCCTGGTCACCAGCCTGTTCCTCGGCTTCCTCCTCAACATGGGCCTTGGCGCTGTCGTCGGCGTGCTCGGCGGCCTCGCCATCGTGCGCCTCGTCGACCGGCTCAATCTCGACCACGGCCTGCTGCCGATCTTCGTGCTGACCTTGTCGCTGATGGTGTTTGCAGCCGCCGGCGCCATTGGCGGCTCGGGCTTCCTGGCGGTCTATATCGCCGGCCTCATCTCGGGCAATTCCGATATCCGCGCCGTCACCATCCTCAAGCGCTTCCAGGACGGCATGTCATGGCTGGCACAGATCATCATGTTCCTCATCCTCGGCCTGTTCGCGACGCCGTCGCAGTTCCCGGCGATCATGGTGCCGGCGGTGCTGCTCGGCCTGTTCCTGATGTTCATCGCCCGTCCGATCGCGGTCTGGCTCTGCCTGATCCCGTTCCGTCTGCCGCGCCCCGAGGTCGCCTTCGTCTCCTGGGTCGGCCTGCGCGGCGCGGTGTCGATCCTGCTCGCCATCACCCCGCTGCTGGGCGGGCTGGAAAACGGCCGTGTCATCTTCAACACCGCCTTCATCATCGTACTCGTGTCGCTGGTCATCCAGGGCTGGACAGTCGGACCGCTGGCGCGCCGCCTCGGTCTGATCGTGCCGGCACGGCTCGGACCGCTGGACAAGGTCGAGCTGGAACTGCCGGGCTCGGCCCATCACGAGCTTCTTGCCTATCGCGTTGCACACGGCAGCCCGGTGGCGCGCGGCGAGCGCATCCCACGCTGGGCGCGACCCTCGCTGGTGTTGCGCGACGGCCGCTCGATGCGCTTCCAGGACATGGGCCGGCTCGCCGCCGGCGACCAGGTCTACATTTTCGTGCCGGACCGCTATCCGCGCCTGCTCGACAAGCTGTTCGCGAGCCGTGCAGTGGTCGATCCCGAGGATGCCGATTTCTTCGGTGCCTTCGCCGTCGACCCCGCGCGCTCCGCCGCTGAACTGGAAGCGGCCTATACGCCAGGCCTGACCGAAGCGGAGCAAAAGCTCACCGTTGGCGCGCTGGTCACGGCGCGGCTCGGCGGCCATGCCGAATACGCCGACCGCGTCCTGCTCGGCCCGATAGAACTGATCGTCCGCGACGTCGACGACAAGGGCAAGATCATAGGCCTCGGCCTCTCGTTCGAGCCGACCGCGCCGGTGGCGCGGGTGCCGGTCTTCCTCAGCGCCGGCGAAATCGGCGATCGTCTTTCCGCCTTCATCCGCAACTGGCGCAAGCCGACCGAGACGCAGGAGGCCGAGGCGCGGGCGGACGAAAAGCAGGCCCCGGAGCCAGCGCCGGAAAAGGCAGCAACCGAAAGCTGACAAACCCGCTATTGAGCGCTGCCATTCATCCGCCCCGCCGGTGCAAGATCGTGCCCACTTCAAAATTTCGGTTCGAGCGCGCCCTAAGCCTTGCATCGACACCGATGCGGGGTATGGTCCCCCGGTTTTTCGCGAAAGGAACCCCGCATGGCCGCCTTCAAGACACTCGACGATATCGGCAACATCAGCGGCAAGCGTGTGCTGGTGCGCGTCGACCTCAACGTGCCTGTCACTGAGGGCAAAGTCACCGACACCACCCGCATCGAACGCATCGCGCCGACCATCGCCGAGCTGTCAGGCAAGGGTGCCAAGGTCATCCTGCTCGCCCATTTCGGCCGCCCCAAGGATGGCCCCTCGCCCGAATTCTCGCTGGAACCGATCGCCAAGGCGACAGCCGACGTGCTCGGCCGCCCCGTCGGTTTCGCCTCGGATTGCGTCGGCGACACGGCCGGAAGCGCTGTCGCCGCCATGAACAAGGGCGACGTGCTGCTGCTCGAAAACACCCGCTTCTACAAGGCCGAGGAGAAGAACGATCCGGCCTTCACGGAAAAACTCGCCGCCAATGGCGATATCTTCGTCAACGACGCCTTCTCGGCCGCGCACCGCGCGCATTCTTCGACGGAGGGGCTGGCGCATCTGTTGCCGGCTTTTGCCGGCCGCACCATGCAAGCCGAGCTTGAGGCGCTGGAGAAGGGCCTGGGAAAACCGGTTCGTCCGGTCGTCGCCATTGTCGGCGGCGCCAAAGTCTCGACCAAGATCGATCTGTTGATGAACCTGGTGAAGAAGGTCGATGCCCTCGTCATCGGTGGCGGGATGGCCAACACCTTTCTTGCCGCGCGTGGCACCAATGTCGGCAAATCGCTGTGCGAGCATGATCTCGCCGCGACCGCCAAGCAGATCATGATCGAGGCGGCCGAGGCCGGCTGCGCCATCATCCTGCCGGTCGACGGCGTCGTCGCCAAGGAGTTCAAGGCGGGCGCGGAATGCGAGACCGTCGCCATATCGGACGTGCCGGCCGACGGCATGATCCTCGATGTCGGCGCCAAAACCGTGACGGCCATCGGCGAATGGATCGACCGCGCCGCGACACTGGTCTGGAACGGCCCGCTCGGCGCCTTCGAGATCGCGCCCTTCGATCATGCGACGGTAGCGGCGGCCAAGCATGCGGCGGCGCGCACCAAGGAAGGCAAGTTGGTCTCGGTTGCCGGTGGCGGCGATACGGTGGCGGCGCTCAACCATGCCGGCGTCGCCGACGACTTCACCTATGTCTCGACCG
>NZ_RZOL01000690.1:0-1741 GCF_004022985.1 Mesorhizobium sp. M7A.F.Ca.ET.027.02.1.1
GTCGAGCAGCAGCTCGAAGGCCTCGCCTACGCCGTGCTGGTCGGGAGCACGATTGCATCGGGCAAGGTGCTCGCGATCGACACCAAGGCAGCCGAGGCCGCTCCCGGCATGCTGCAGGTGCTGACGCCGGACACCATCATCAGCCTGAGGACCGCGGCGGACTGGTTCGGCACGCCGCCGCCCGACAAGCCCTATTGCCCGCTCGCGCGCGACATCACCTTCTCGGGTCAGTATGTCGCGGCGATCGTTGCGGAAACCTTCGAACAGGCGGTCGCGGCGGCGGCCCTGGTCAAGGTCAGCTATGACGAGACGCCTTCCATCGTCGACCTCAGCGACGGCAAGGCTGGCGACGGCATCCCGATCGACGCCATGACCAAGGAATGGGGCGATGCGCAAGGTGCGTTCGCCTCGGCACCGGTCCGCATCTGCGCCGCCTACAACACGCCGCGCGAGTACCAGGCGCCGATGGAGCCGCATGGCCTGATCGCCCGCTGGGAGGGCGACCGGCTCACCGTATGGGAGCCGAGCCAGTGGCTGGACGGGATGGCCCGCACCTATGCCGAATGGTTCGGCGTGCCGTTCGAGAATGTGCGGCTGGTCTCGCCCTATATTGGCGGCGGCTTCGGCTCCAAGGCACTGGCGCTCAGCCATGGCGCGGTTGCCGCATGTGCGGCCAGAATGCTCGGCCGGCCGGTGCGGCTGGTGATGACGCGGCCCCAGACTTTTACGGGCTATGGTGGCCGCGCGGCGACACGCCAGACCGTGACGATCGGCGCCGACACGCAAGGAAAGATCCAGTCGATCGTGCATCGCGGCGTCAATGAGACCTCCATCGACGGCATGTGGGTCGAGCCGCTGGGATCGCTCACATCGATCATGTATGCGACGCCGAATTTCTCCTCGAAGCAGAATGTCGTGCGGGTCAATTCGGTGGTGCCGGGCGCCATGCGCGCGCCGGGCGAAAACCCCTCGGCCTTCGGCATCGAAAGCGCCATCGACGAGCTCGCTTACGAGGTCGGCATCGACCCGCTGGAAATCCGGCTCCGGAACTATGCCGAGCAGGATCCGCATGCCAAAAAGGCTTGGTCTACCCGGCAGTTGCGCGAGGCTTTTGCCGCAGGTGCGGAGCGCTTCGGCTGGGCCAGGCGCTCGCCCGAACCGCGCTCGATGCGCGACGGCACCCAGTTGATCGGCTGGGGCGTCGCGGCCGGCACCTATCCGGTTCGGCGCGCCTATGGCGAGGCGATCGTGCGTATCCTGGCCGACGGCTCGGTCGAGGTCGAAAGCTCGTCGATCGACATGGGCCAGGGCACCTACACCATTCTGGCGCAGACCGCCGCCGAAACGGTCGGCGTGCGAGCTGACGACGTGGTGGTGAAGCTCGGAGACTCCCGCTTTCCGCGTGCCGGCGTCACCGGCGGCTCGCGGCTGGCCGGCGTCATGACCGGCGCCGTCTACAAGGCCGCGAGCTCAGCGCTCGACC
Source organism: Mesorhizobium sp. M7A.F.Ca.ET.027.02.1.1 (assembly GCF_004022985.1). Taxonomy (NCBI): domain Bacteria; kingdom Pseudomonadati; phylum Pseudomonadota; class Alphaproteobacteria; order Hyphomicrobiales; family Phyllobacteriaceae; genus Mesorhizobium; species Mesorhizobium sp. M7A.F.Ca.ET.027.02.1.1. The sequence continues at coordinate 1,484 of NZ_RZOL01000690.1, forward strand.
AGCTGGTGGGCCTTGCCATCGGCGATCCGCGCTCGCCCTTCTACGCGTTGCAGGCCAACACACTGGTCGTCGCCAATGGCCGTATCACTTCGCCGCGTGGCGACGGCCCCGATGTCTCGATCGCCGAACTGCTCAAAAGCGTCGGCCGCGACCACATCGAAGCCACCGGCGACACCATGCCGGAAAACTCGACGCCAGAGGAGCGCTACAAGAACTACACCACCATCGCCATGGCGCTGCCGCACACCGAGGGCGACT
>NZ_RZOL01000691.1:0-1741 GCF_004022985.1 Mesorhizobium sp. M7A.F.Ca.ET.027.02.1.1
ACGCGGGCGCCAACGGCCGGCCCTGAGCCATCGGCTGCTGCCCGTTCGACGATCCCAGCGATGTCCTGGCCGGGTATCCAGCCGTTCGGCCGTATGCTGAGCAGGCGCAGTTCGCCGCGGTTCAACGAGGTCGCGTGGACCGAGACAAGCGCCTCGTTCGAGGCCGGTTGAGGCTCGGCAAGCTCCGAGATGCTCAGTCCGGTCGCGCTGCCGGAGGAGATGACGAGGGCGAGCATGGTTCATACCTCTTGGCTGCGCGGCGGTCGCACCGCTCATTCGCAAATGTACCTTATCGACTTTTGCCTTTGAATAATTTAGATATGAAGGCAATTGATCGCTAAAAACCGTCAATCATGAAGCAGCCTCTCAGCTACCCCTGGCTCGATTTCGATGTGGATGACCTTTCCGCGCCTGCGATTGCCGTGCGCGTCGATATCCCAGAGACCAGAGCGGAGGTACCCTCCCATTGGCACCGCAAGGGCCAACTCGTTTTCGCGCTTGCAGGCGGCGTCACATGCCGCGTCCCAAGCGGTCTATGGATGGTGCCGCCGCATTGCGGGGTGTGGATCCCCGGCGGCATGGAGCACAGCAATGTCGCAACCGCCAACGCCCGGATTTTTTTCGTCTACATAGAGCCGGGAGCGGCCGACCTGCCGGAGCGGTGCTGCACGCTTTCGACCTCGCCACTGCTGCGCGAATTGATCATCGAGCTTTCCGATCGGTTGCAGGACGACGAGGCGAGGGGCGAACTCTTGACCAAAATGCTGCTCACCGAATTGCCACGCATGCCTGTCCAGCAATTGCACCTGCCGATCTCATCCGAGCCGCGCTTGAACAGGATCGCCGAGGCGTTGGCGCAAGACCCTGCCGACCGCAGCACGCTGGCGGACTGGGCCAAGCGCATGGCGCTCAGCGAGAGCAGCCTCGCCCGCCTTGTGGCAAAGGAGACAGGGCTGAGTTTCGGGCGCTGGCGCCAGCAATTGCACTTGATCGTTGCAATTCGGGAACTGGCTTCCGGCAAGAGTGTCCAGCAAGTCTCGGGCGATCTCGGCTATGGTTCGGTCACGGCCTTCATCACCATGTTCAAGAAGGCGCTTGGGAAGCCGCCGGCCAAATACCTCAGTGGTATCGCGCAAAATGGCGGCTCTGCATTCGTGGCGTAATGCTCACTTGAAGGCTGGGTCGAGCCGATCGCGTTGCCAGCGCGCGAGAGTGCAGCTTGGGCTTGGGACTCAGGCCACCGATGGCTCGGCGGTTTCGCGCCTCAACTCCGGTTTGGAACCGAGAACTTCTTCCACAATCCCGCGCGCAATCTCGCGTTCACCCATGATCACCGTATCGGCGCCCAAACCCTTGAGATGTTCGACCTCGGCATCGGAATGGGCACGGGCGATGACGTTGATGCCAGGGTTGGCGGCGCGGGCTCGGAGAACGATCTGACCGGCTTCGAAGGCATTGGGGATGGCAAGGATCAGCCGGCTGGCGCCTTCGGGATTGGCGGCGGCGAACACTTCGGCATTGGCCGCATTGCCGGCGACGGTCTCGATGCTGTCCGCTTTCAGCCTCGCCAGCGTCTTGTCGGCGTCCTCGATGACCAGGAAGGGCAGTGCCGCGTCTTTCAGCGCCGAGCCGACCAGGCCACCGACACGGCCGTAGCCGATGAGGATGGCATGGCCGGTGAGTGCCGTCTTTGGCGGCGGCCCGTCCTCCCTTTTCGCCGTTGCCGCGACAGAGGCCACCT
>NZ_RZOL01000692.1:0-1740 GCF_004022985.1 Mesorhizobium sp. M7A.F.Ca.ET.027.02.1.1
GCTGTCGCTGGGCAAGGGCAGGGCCGGCAAGGCGAAATGCCATCTCGAATGGGATGATGTGGTCGCCTATGGCGAGGGACTGATCGCCGTCCTCGTCCCGGACGAAGCCGATGATCTTTGCGCCGTACGGCTGCGGCGGCTGCGCGAGGCTTTCGCCGATCGCGCCTATCTGGCGCTCACCTTGCGCAGGCGCCCGAACGACCAGTTGCGGCTTTACGAGCTGGCAAACCTGGCAGCTGCGATGCGCGTGCCCACCGTCGTCACCAACGACGTGCTCTTCCATGAGCCGGCCCGCCGCATGATGCAGGATGTCATTACCTGTATTCGTCACAACGTCACCATCGATGACGCTGGCTTCCGGCGCGAACGTCATGCCGATCGCTACCTCAAACAGGGCGACGAGATGGCGAGGCTGTTCAGCCGCTATCCCGATGCGCTTGCGCGGACGATCGAAATCGCCGACCGCTGCCGGTTCTCGCTCAACGAACTCGCCTACCAATACCCCGAGGAAAAGACCATGCCGGGCCTCACCGCCCAGCAGGCGCTGGAAAAACTTACCTGGGAAGGTGCCGCCCGCCGCTATCCCGAGGGTCTGCCCGACAAGGTGATCAAGATCCTGAAACACGAACTGCGGCTGATCGAGACGCTTGAATACGCGCCGTACTTCCTGACCGTGAACTCGATCGTTCGTTTCGCCCGCAGCCAGGACATCCTTTGCCAGGGACGCGGTTCGGCCGCCAATTCGGCCGTCTGCTATGTGCTCGGCATCACCTCCATCGATCCCGAGCGCAACAACCTGTTGTTCGAGCGCTTCGTTTCGCAGGAGCGGCGCGAGCCGCCTGACATCGATGTCGATTTCGAGCATGAACGGCGCGAGATCGTCATGCAGTGGGTCTACGAAACCTACGGCCGCGACCATGCCGCGCTCTGCTCCACGGTTATCCGTTATCGCACCAAGGGAGCGGTCCGGGATGTCGGCAAGGCGCTCGGCCTGCCCGAGGATGTGACCAAACTGCTGTCCTCGCAGATCTGGGGCCATGGCGAGGCTGTCGATGGGCAACGGGCCCGAGAGCTCAATCTCGATCTCGGCGACCGGCGGCTGCGTTTGACTCTTGAACTCGCGGCGCAACTTGCCGGTATGCCGCGCCACCTGTCGCAGCATCCGGGCGGCTTTGTCCTGACGCACGATCGGCTCGACGATCTCGTGCCGATCGAGCCGGCGGCGATGAAGGATCGCCAGGTCGTGGAATGGGACAAGGACGATATCGACGCCCTCAAATTCATGAAGGTGGATGTGCTCGCCCTGGGCATGCTCACCTGCATGAAGCGGTCATTCGATCTCCTGTCTGAGCACAAGGGCGCCACACTCGATCTGGCGACGATCCCGGCCGAGGATCCGCGCACCTACGCGATGATCAGGAAGGCCGACACGCTCGGCGTCTTCCAGATCGAATCCCGCGCGCAGATGTCGATGCTGCCGCGTATGAAGCCCCGGACATTTTACGACCTGGTCATCGAGGTCGCGATCGTCCGGCCGGGCCCGATCCAGGGCGACATGGTCCATCCCTATCTTCGCCGGCGCGACGGCAAGGAGGCGGTGACGTTTCCGACACCAGCGCTCGAGCGCGTTCTCGGCAAGACACTCGGCGTGCCGCTGTTTCAGGAGCAGGCAATGCAGGTGTCCATGGTCTGCGCCGGCTTTTCTGCCAGCGAGGCCGACCAGTTGCGGCGCGCCATGGC